>DASTQT010000456.1:0-3517 GCA_035761605.1 Agromyces sp.
GCACCTCGAGGAAGTCGCCGTGGTCGACGATGCCCTCGATGACCGAGTGCATGTCGTACGGCTGGTTCGGGGAGTCGGGGATGACGGTGTTGAGCCTGCGATCATCGTCGGTGACCTCGAGCTCGACGTCGGCGTCGTAGACCGGGGCCTCCGACATGTTGTTGTCGGGGAGGAACGACACCAGGGTGCGCGCGTAGTCGAGCGCGTCGGACTCGTCGCTGGCGAGGTAGTGCGCGACGCCCGAGATCGTGTTGTGGGTGAGCGCGCCGCCGAGCTCCTCCATCCCCACGTCCTCGCCGGTCACGGTCTTGATGACGTCGGGGCCCGTGACGAACATCTGGCTGGTCTTGTCGACCATGATCACGAAGTCGGTGAGCGCGGGCGAGTAGACCGCGCCGCCCGCGGCAGGGCCGCAGACGATCGAGATCTGCGGGATGACGCCGGAGGCCGCGGTGTTGCGGCGGAAGATCTCGCCGTACTTGCCGAGCGCGACCACGCCCTCCTGGATGCGCGCGCCACCGGAGTCGAGGATGCCGATGATCGGCACGCCGGTCTTGAGTGCGAGCTCCATCACCTTGATGATCTTCTCGCCCGCGACCTCGCCGAGCGAGCCGCCGAAGATCGTGAAGTCCTGCGAGTACACCGCGACCTGGCGGCCGTGGATCGTGCCGGTGCCCGTGACGACCGCGTCCCCGTAAGGGCGCTTGGCCTCCATGCCGAACGCGTACGTGCGGTGCCGCACGAACTCGTCGAGCTCGACGAACGAGCCCGGGTCGAGCAGCTCGGCGATGCGCTCGCGCGCGGTCATCTTGCCCTTGGCGTGCTGCTTCTCGACGGCCGCCTCGCCGGAGGCCGTCACGGCCTCGTGGTAGCGCTGCTTGAGGTCGGCGAGCTTGCCCGCGGTGGTGGAGAGGTCGGGGCCGTCGGTCGTCGATTCGGTCACGCGCTTCACTCTACCGGCGCCCATCCGAGCCGGTTCGTTGACGGATTCCCACAAAAAGGGGTCGGCTCGTGGTGGTGATCGCCACGCCGGCGCGCCTGCGGACACTAGCCTGAGGGCGACGACGGGAGGTCGGCATGGAGTGGGAGCGGTCGCGGGCGGTCGTGCCGCGGTTCGAGTGGCTCGAGACGACCGGGTCCACCAACGACGTGCTGCGCGAGGCGGCGATCGGGGCGGATGCCTCGGCGTGGCCGCACGGCGCGGTGGTCGTGACCGACGACCAGACGAGGGGTCGCGGGCGGCTCGGGCGCACGTGGCTCGCGCCGACAGGGAAGACGCTCGCGATCTCGGTCCTGCTGCGACCGGGCGCGTCCGGCGGTGCGGCGCTCACGCCCGACGCGTACGGCTGGCTCCCGCTCATCGCGGGGGTCGCCATGACGGAGGCGGTGCGCGAGTGGGTCGCCGCGGCATCCGCCGACCCCGACGCCGAGGACGACGGCACCGGCGGGGTCGAGGTCGAGCTCAAGTGGCCGAACGACGTGCTCATCTCCGGATACAAGGTGTGCGGCATCCTGTCGGAGCTCGTCGCCGAGGGCACCGTGGTCGTCGGCGCGGGGCTCAACCTCACGCTCGACGAGCACGACCTGCCCACGCTGACCTCGACGTCGCTGCTGCTCGTCACCGGCCGGCGGCCCGACGGCGACGCGGTGCTCGCCGACTACCTCGCGCGGCTCCTCGACCTCGTCGACCGGTTCGTCGCGGCGGGCGGCGACGCCGTCGCGAGCGGCGTGGCCGCACGGGTGGACGCCGTGTGCGGCACGCTCGGCCAGGAGGTCCGCGTCGAGTTGCCCGGGGGCGGCGAGCTGCTCGGGCTCGCGGAACGCCTCGACGAGGACGGCCGCCTCGTCGTCCGCGACCGCGAGAACGGCGAGGAGCAGGCGGTCGCCGCGGGCGACGTCACGCACCTGCGGTATTAATGGGCCTATGGGGGAGGCGACCACCGGTCCCGTGACCGGACCCGAGGAGCGCGTCGTGGCGAGGCTGCGACGTCACGGCAGGGCGCTCACGCTGCCCGCGCTGCTCCTCGTCGCCACCGCCGGCGGGACCGCGTACCTCCTGCCCGCGCTCGAGGGCTGGCCCCGGCTCGCCGTGCTGATCGGCGCGGCGCTCGTCGTGGTGCTCGGCTGCGCGCTGCCCTACCTCGCCTGGCTCACCTCCCGCACGACCATCACCACGCGCCGCGTCATCGTCCGGCGCGGACTGTTCGTCCGCGTCCGCCGGGAGCTCTGGCACCGGCGCGGCTACGACGTGCAGGTGAGTCGCACGTGGCTCCAGGGCGTGATCGGGACGGGCGACGTGCGCCTGGAGACCGGGCACGAGGTGCCCGTCGTCCTGCCCGACCTGCCCGGTCCGCTCGCCGTCCAGGCCGCGCTCCACGAGCTCATGGCCGAGGCGCACTCGCTCGGCGGCCCCGCCGTCGGGCCGTCGGCGGCCATCGACGGCGACACGATCGCGTGGGGCGGGCGCTGAGCCCGCGTACGACCGGTCCAGCCGGAGCGCGTACTGTAGTCGGGCGGCACGCGCTCCTGTCGTGCCGGGCGAGAAGGGCACCACTTGGGCGAGGAATGCATCCACGGGTTCGACGAGGGTCTCTGCGCGATCTGCTCCCCGCCGCCTGAGCCCCAGGCGCCGCCCCGCGCGGCGCGCACGCGAGTGCCCGGGTCGGCCTCGAGGGACGCGGCGGCCACGCGCCCGGGCGCCCCACGCTCGACGCGCGCCGCGGCATCCGCTCGCCAGGGGCGCGTCGCCGGCGCCTCCGCCCCGCCCGTCGACGCGAGCGCCACGCGCCTCTACCACCTCACGCACATCGAGAACCTCGGCCGCATCCTCGGTGCCGGGGCGCTGCTCGCCGACGCGGGCGACCCGCCTGCGTCGCCGGTCGTCGACCTCGCGGCACCGGCCGCGCGCGCCTACCGCCGCAGCGCCGCCGTCGGCGACTCGGGCGCGACCGTGGCCGAGTACGTGCCGTTCCTGCTCTCCACCGACGCGCCCGTGTGGGACGCGATCCGTACCGGCGCGCCCGACCCCCGCCTGGACGACGAGGCCGTGCGGCGCGCCGCCGCCGACCACGTGCTGCTCGTGACCTCGGTCGCCGCGGCTGCGGGAGCCCGGCTGCAGGCGCCCGGCGAGGTCGTGGTGAGCGAGACGGATGCCGCGGTCGGCGGTGCCGCGTTCGCCACCACGTGGCCCGAGGCCGACCGGGCGATCGTGCGGCTGACGCTCGCCGACGAGGGCGCGGGCCTCCGCGCCGCCGAGGTGCTCGTGCGCGGCAGCGTCCCGCTCGAGCGCATCGCCCTCATCGCGGTCGCGAACGATCGCGTGCGCGATCGCGTGCGAGCGGCCCTGCAGGCCGTCGGAGTGAAGGTGCGCGTCGCGGTCTACCCGCCGTGGTTCCTGGGCGGGGGCGAGTAGTCCTCCACCCCGTCGGGATCCGGCGCGCTCGGAACGGCGTCCTCATCCTTCTCCTCCTCGAGCGGCGCCGGCGCGAGGGGCGGCTCCTCGAAGAGCGCGCGTTGC
>DASTQT010000457.1:0-8669 GCA_035761605.1 Agromyces sp.
GTACCACTCGGTCGAGCTGACGCTCATCGCGTTCGCCGCCGCGGTCGTCGGCCTGTTCGCCGGCCAGCCGCTCGTCGACCGTTTCGTGGTGCTGGCGCTGCTGCCGCTGGCCGCGCTCGCGTTGTTCGGCCACTTCGTCGCCATCATGGCGTCCCGCCGTGTCCGGGCCTGAGCCTGCCGCGACGCTCCCGCGCGTCGGCGTGGTCGTCCTGACGATGGGGCGACGTCCGCAGGAGCTCGCGCGCGGCATCCGGAGCGTGCTCGACCAGGTCGGCGTCGAGGTCGACGTCGCCTGCGTCGGCAACGGATGGGACCCCGCCACCGCCGAGCCGCCGCTGCCGGCCGAGGTGCGGACCGTGCACCTGACCGAGAACCTCGGCATCCCGGCGGGCCGGAACCGGGGCGTGCCGCACGTCACGGGCGACGTGCTGTTCTTCCTCGACGACGACGCGTTCCTGCCGAGCGCATCGTTCCTGGCCGACGGATGCCGCCTCCTCGCGGAGCACCCCGACCTCGGGCTCGTGCAACCGCGCGTGGTCGACCCGACCGGGCTCACCGCACCCCGCCGCTGGATCCCCAGGATCCGCAAGGGCGACCCGGCGCACTCGAGCGACGTCTTCTCGTGCTGGGAGGGCGCGGTGCTCATGCCGCGCGCCGTGTTCGACGCCACGGGCGGCTGGGCCGACCCGTTCTTCTATGCGCACGAGGGCATCGAGCTCGCGTGGCGCGTGTGGGACACCGGGCACCGCGCCTGGTACGCGGGAGACCTCGAGGCGGCGCACCCGGTCATCGACCCGGCCCGCCACGCCTACTACTACCGGCTCAACGCCCGGAACCGGGTGTGGCTCGCGCGCCGCAACCTGCCCGCCGTGCTCGTGCCGCTCTACGTCGGATCGTGGACGGCGATCCAGGTGCTGCGGTGGTTCCGGGACCCGGCCGCGCTGCGGGCCTGGTTCGGCGGATGGCGCGCCGGCTGGCGCGAGGACCCGGGGCCGCGCCATCCGCTGCGCTGGCGCACCGTGTGGCGGATGACGCTCGCGGGCCGCCCGCCCGTGATCTGACCCGGCAGGCGACGGCTACCCTTGGACGGTGGGTTTGAGGAGAGACGCGCGTCGCGCCGTGAAGCTGGTCCAGAACGTCGTCCGTTCGCGCCGCGCCCAGCGCCGGCTGGCCGAGGTGCCCTCGCCCGAGCCGCACCGCTACCGCATCGGCGTGTACTTCGCCGATGGCAAGGTCAACCTCTACCAGTTGCGCCAGTGGTACAAGCCGCTCGCCGAACTCGCGCAGCGCCATCCGGTGCTCATCCTCAGCCGCGCCTCGGGCGCCGCGCTCGCGCTGATGGAGGAATCGCCCCTTCCGGTCGCGTACGTGCGCCGCGTCGCCGACCTCGAGCAGGTCATCCACGACCAGGACCTGCACATCGTGCTCTACGTGAATCAGAACGCGAAGAACTTCCAGATGATGCGCTACGGCCGCCGCTGGCACGTGTTCATCAACCACGGCGAGTCCGACAAGATGTACATGACCACGAACCAGTTCAAGGCGTACGACTACGCCCTGATCGCCGGGGACGCCGCGCGGTCCCGCCTCGAGAAGGTGCTCTGGGACTACGACTTCGACCGGCGCGCCATCCCGATCGGCCGTCCGCAGGCCGACCACTACCTCGACGGGCGGCCGCTGCCGTACCCGGCCGACGACCGCGACGTCGTGCTGTACGCGCCGACGTGGGAGGGCGACCGGGGGGCGGCCGCGTACGGGTCGATCGCCTCGCACGGCGTCGAGCTCGTTCGGGCGCTCATCGCGACCGGCCGGCACCGCGTGATCTACCGCCCGCACCCGCGTTCGGGCGTGGTCGACCACGACTACGGCGCCGCGAACCGGGAGATCATGCGACTGCTCGAACAGGCGAATGCGGCCGACGCGTCGGCGCACCACGTCGTCGACACCGGCCCCGACCTGGGCTGGCAGCTCGCCGCGGCGGACGTCGCGATCGTCGACATCTCGGCGATGGTCTACGACCGACTCGCAGCAGGCAAGCCGCTGCTCGTGACCCGGCCCGTGAACCCCGACGCGCAGATCGACACGGGAGGCTACCTGTCGGCGTGCGAATGGCTCGACGCCGGAGACGGCCCGGCGATGGCCGCGCGCGTCGACGAGGTCACGCACGACGAGGCCGCGCTCGGCCGGCTCGGATACTGGGTCGAACGGTACTTCGGCGACACGACGCCCGGCGTGACCACGGCGCGCTTCCACGCCGCGGTCGACCAGCTCATGGCCGAGTGGGAGCGGTTCGCGGCGCTGCACGCGGCCGACCCCGACATCGACGACCACGACGCGGAGGGCGAGGCGGCCGAGCAGTCCGACGAGCTCGAGGTCGACTAGGGTCCGTCGGCCGGAGGCCGGCCCGCGATCTCGTCGTCGCGCACCGCCGTCTCCTCATCGCGATCGCCGCGTCGGCGTCCGATCGCGCGTCCGGCCGAGCGGATGCCGCGGCTCGACGCCGCGATGACGGCCGTGCTGAACGCGGACCCGCGACGGATCGCGCGCGCCGCGGCCGGCTCACCGGGCTCGCGCGGCTCGAGCTCGACGGGCAGCATCGACGGGGCCGCGCCGAACGCGAGACGCGACTGCTGCATCACGCGGCGGCCGAGCACGTGGTTGCCCACGCCGCCGATCGCGGCGCCGATCCCGAACGGGATCGCCCGGCCGATGATGCCGGCGCTGCCGCGCACCGCGAACTGCTTGATGAAGAGGCGACGGAGCCGGTCGACGACCGTGCCCATGATCGCCTTCGGCAGCCCGCTCGTGATGACCTCGCCCCAATACGCGTTGCGGCTGACGCCCGCGCCGCTGGCCTGCGACGCGAACTGGCGCACGAGGTCGACGCCCTCGCGGCCCATGAGCAGCGTCATCACGAGCGCGCGGGCACGGTCGGGATTCTCGATGTGCAGCCCGTGCACTTCGGCGACCGACTGGGCGAACAGCGCGGTGGCTTCGAGGAAGCCCGCGGTCTCCACGCCGGACAGCGCGAGCGTGACACCGGTGCCGATGCCGGGCACCACCGCGGTCGCGCCGACGGCGGCGCCGCCTGTCGTGACGGCCGTGAGGTAGCGGCGCTCGAGGATGCGCACGAGCTCGTCGGGCGTCGCCGTCGGGTGGTTGCGACGGATGCTGCGCAGGTGCGCGATGACGATGGGGCGCTGGATGGAGAGGAGCCGGTCGAGGCCGCGCTCGAGCCCGGCGGCCCGGTCGGAGGGGTCCGACGCGGGACCGGGCTGGGGGCCCTGCAGCGGCTCGCCCTCGTGCGGCGCGCTGGAGCCCATCGACGTGATGCGGTGGACGCGATCGGACATGCCGATGATCCTAGGCGGATCGCGTGTGAAGCTCGCTGGGACGCGGCATCCGCCTCGGGGGCTTGACGCGGGGGCGGGCGCGTGGGCGGGTGGGATTCGCTGGGACAACCGCCGCTCGCCTGACGACGGCCCTGGCCACTCGTCCTCCACAGGCTGCTCGGATACCCGACTATCCACAGTAGAAAAGGCTGGTCAGCTCTGATTTATCGATGTCAGTGGCTCGTGATGTGATGCTGCCATGGACCCGGAGACCCGACTCGCCGCAGCGCTGGAGCGCGTCGCCGAGCTCGAGCGTGCGATCCGCGGCCTGCAGGCCGAGCAGTACACGGCCATCCACGAGGCCCACGCGGTCGCGCTCGTCGTCGAGGCGCATCCGTCTCGGACCGAGCGGGAGAACCGGGAATGGGCGGCCCGGTCCGTTGCGGCCGAGGTCGCGACCACCATCGGCGCACACGAGCGGACTGCGCACATGCTGCTGCGCGATGCGGAGACCGTGGTGGTCCGATTCCCCGCAGTCGGCGCCGCGCTGGCGTCTGGCGAGATCTCGGTGCGGCACATCCGCGACCTGGCCGACGCGGCCGACCTCCTGCCCGACGATCGGCAGGCCGAGTTCGCCGCGGCGGCGCTCGAGCGGGCCAGACGGATGACTCCGCCGGCGTTCCGCGCCGCGCTCCGCCGACTCGGCCATCGATTCCTCGACGCTCCCGCCGAGACGCGTCGCGCCCGCGCGATCACGGAGCGACGCGTCGTGATCGAGCCTGCGCCGGACGGCATGGCATGGGTCTCGGTGTTCTGCGCCGGCGAGCACGCCACCGCGATCCGCTCCCGCATCGATGCGATCACGAAGACCCGAGCCGAAGGCGACGAACGCACCAAACCGCAGCGGGAAGCCGATGCTGCGGTGGCGCTACTGCTCGGCATCGACGACCCCGCCACGCGGCCCACCATGGGCGACCTCGGGGCCGTGCGTCCCGTCGTCCACCTCACCGTGCCCGTGCTGACGCTCCTCGGGCACGGCGACCAGGCGGCGACGCTCGACGGCGAGCCGATCGACATCGAGACGGCGACCGCGCTGACCGCCCATGCGCCGAGCCTTCGCCGACTGCTGACCGACCCCGAGACCGGCGCGACGCTGCGGTACGGTCGCACGACCCGTCGGGTGCCCGCCGACCTCGCCGGACTCGTCCGCGACCGCGACGGCACCTGCCGCTTCCCGGGCTGCACCGCACCGGCCGACCGGAGTGACCTCGACCACACGCGAGCGTGGGAGCACGGCGGTCCGACCGACCACGACAACCTCGCGAGCGTCTGCCGCAAGCACCATCGCGTGAAGCACCACACCACGTGGCGCGTCCATCAAGACTCCGACGGTGTCGTGCATTGGCGAAGTCCGTCGGGGCGCACGATCGCGACCGAGCCGCAGCACCGCCCACGGGCTGGGTGACGCTACTTCGTCGTGCCGTACTCGGCGTTGTACCGATCGAGCACGTCGTCGATCGGGGCGTCGAGCACGAGCCGGCCCTTGTCGAGATACAGGCCGCGAGTGCAGAACCGTCGCAGGTCGCGTTCGTTGTGCGAGACGAAGAACAGGGTGCGGCCGCCGGCGAGCAGTTCCTCGATGCGGCGGTAGCACTTCTCGCGGAAGGCCTTGTCGCCCACGGCGAGCACCTCGTCGACGAGCAGGATCGGCTCCTCGAGCTGCGAGATCACGGCGAACGCGATGCGCACCTTCATGCCGCTCGAGAGGTGCTTGTACGGAGTGTCCAGGAAGTCGCCGATCTCGGCGAACTCGATGATCTCGTCGAACCTCGCGTCGATCTGCGGGCGGGTCATGCCGTGCAGGCCGGCGGTCAGGTACACGTTGTCGCGGACCGTGAGGTCGTCGACGAATCCGCCGGTGATCTCGATGAGCGGTGCGACGCCCCCGTTGACGATCACCGCGCCCTCGTCGGGCAGCATGACGCCCGCGACGAGCTTGAGCAGCGTCGACTTGCCCTGCCCGTTGCGCCCGACGACGCCGATCGCCTCACCGGGCTGCACGTCGATCGACACCTCCCGGAGCGCCCAGAACTCGTCGGGCTGCACCCGCCGGCGACGGCGCGACAGTAAGTCCTTGAATGAGCGCCGGCCCCGGCGGTTGCGTCGGAACCGGACGCCGAGGTCATGGGCTCGGATCGCGACCTCTGGCATCAGATCTCCTTCAGCACCTGGCGCTCGGAGCTGCGGAACACCCACAGCCCGAGCGCGAGGAACGCCAGCGACATCCCGGCTGCGACCGCGACCGCGAACCAGTCGAGCTCGGACGGGAAGAACGCGGCACGGTAGAGGCCGAAGATGCCCGTGAGCGGATTGAACGCCGCCCAGAAGTGCAGCTGCTCAGGCAGGTTGGTCGTGCCGTACACGATGGGGGAGGCGTAGAACAGGAACCGCAGTACGAGCTTGGCCGCGCGTTCGAGGTCGCGGAAGAACACCACGAGCGGGGCGATGACGAGCCCGACCCCGGCAGTCAGCGCGGCCTGCAGCACGATCGCGAGCGGGAACCAGAGCAGCCCCCATCCGACCTGGGCGCCGAACAGGATCGCGAACAGCGCGAGCACCGGCAGCGACAGCAGGAACTCGATGCCCTTGGACAGCACGATGCGGTTCACCCAGATCGTCCGCGGCAGCTTGGTGGAGCGCACGAGCTTCGCATCCTTCAGGAACGCACGCGTCGAGTCGGACACCGCACCGTTGAACCACATCCACGGCAGCAGCGCCGCGAGCAGGAATACGATGTAGGGCTCGGTGCCGACCGGGCGCTGGAACACCTGCGTGAACACGAACCAGTAGATGCCCGCCATCACGAGCGGGTCGAGGATCGACCAGAGGTAACCGAGCGCCGAGGTCGAGTACCGCACCTTCAGGTCGCGTGTGGTGAGGAGCCAGAGCGAGTGACGGTACTCCGACCACCGCGTCCGCGAGAACGGATGCGTGTCGGCGTAGCTCATCACGCTCATCATCGTAGATGCCCGCTGCGCCGCGGCCCGACATGCGAGAAGCGGATGCCTCGTGGCATCCGCTTCTCGTGCTGTGGGATTGTTGCGGGTCACACGAAGTGGTTCGCACGCTCCAGGTCTTCGGCGAAGTCGATCTCGACCGCGTAGAGGTCGGACACGTCCATCGGCTCGACGAGCATGCCGTTCTGCTCGATCGCGAGCTCGATGCCGCGTTCGAAGTAGTCCTGGTCGCCGACGCGCGCGAGGTGGGCGAGCAGCATCGCCTTGTCGCGGCTCGAGACGTAGTTGATGCCCACGGCCTCGCCGAGGCCGCCCTTGACGGTCTTGGAGAGCTCCTTGATGTAGCCCTCGGCGGTGGTGGTGTACTTCACCTCTTCGTCGGACACCTTGGCGGTGTTGACGGTCACGAACGACTGGTCGCGTGCGATGAACGGCAGCGCGCGGTCGAGGATGCGCGGGTCGAAGACGACGTCGCCGTTCATCCAGAGCACGCCGCCCGGCTGCGACGCCTGCAGGGCGCGCATGAGCGACTTCGACGTGTTCGTCTGGTCGTACTCCTCGTTGTAGACGAAGGACGCCTGCGGGAACGCCTCGATGATGTGCTCGAGCTTGTAGCCGACGACGATCGTGACGCTGGCGTTGCGGCCGAAGGCGTGGGCGATGTTGTCGAACTGCTGGCCCATGATGGTGCGGCCGTCACTGAGTTCGGTCAACGGCTTGGGGAGGGAACGCCCGAGCCGGCTCCCCATGCCGGCTGCGAGGATCACGATCTGCGTGGTCACTGCATCTCCTTCGTCGATCGGATGCCGCGACTCGCCCGTTTCACAACGAGTTCGCCGGGAGTTCATCCGCAAGTTCACTTCTGGACACGCCGTTATGCCGACTCACAGGATACCGGAGGCGGTCTGCGGATGCCGAGTCGAGCCGGAAGCCGTAGCCCGATCGTGATGCGATGCCCAGTTTCCGCTCAGGCCGGCACGACCGCAAGATGCCGCCGCGGCGCGCGGATGGAGGCGTTCTCCAGCGTGCGGAGCGTGCTGGTTGGTAGGTTGTCGGGGTGACTTCCGTTTCGCGATCAGGACCTGACGACGAGACTCCCGGAGGCACCGGCACGGGGGTGTCCGCCGATCGGGGGGATATCGCCGCGCCCGATCCGGCCCGCTCGTCCACCCCGCGCCCTGCGCGGGCACGGTCGCCGCGCGCCGCATCCGGGAGCTCGGCCTCGAAGGCGACGTCTGCGGCGTCGTCATCTTCGAGGTCCGCGACGTCGAAGTCGTCGGCGGAGGAATCCGCTGCGGCGAAGCAGCCCGCCCCGAAGACGAGTGCATCGAAGACCGGCGCATCGAAGACCGGCGCATCGAAGACGGGCGCGTCCAAGACCAGCACGTCCAAGACGAGCGCCGCCAAGACGACCGCCGCGAAGACGAGCGCCGCGAAGACGAGCGCGGCCAAGGCGCCGCGCACCACTCGGTCGACCGCGAAGCCGGCGACCGACGCGAACCCGGCCGAGTCCGCATCCGACGCCGTCGAGGCGCGCCCTGCCTCCAAGCGCAGCGCGGCCTCGCGCGCCGCGTCGTCGAGCGCGGCCGCCGCTCGCGGCGAGGCGGCGAAGGCGGCACGGACCCCGTCGGCCTCCGCCGCCAAGGCACGTGCCCGGGCGAACGACGCGCGCCAGAAGGCCGCTCCGACCCGGCAGCGCGTGGCTGCCGCCCTCACGACCGATACGACGGCCGCCGAGCGCAGTCCGCGCAGGTCGGATGTCACGGAATCGAGCACGGGCACCGCGGGCGCATCGACGGTCCAGCCGATCGTCGCCCCGGCTCCTGCCGTCGAGACCCCGCCCGAGACGACGACCGACGCGGCCGCCGAGCCGGAGGTCGTGATTCCCGCGCCGATCCCGGAGGGGGAGACTGCGCCGGCCGTGACCGAGCCCGCCGAGGAGGAGCCCGCTCCCGCGCCGGAGCCGGAGAGGGCGCCCGCCGCGGTCGAGCCGGAGGCGACGGTCGCCGAGGAGACGCCCGTCCCGGTCGCCGGTGCGGTCGCAGCGGCATCCGTCGCCGCGGCTGCCGCGGTCGTCGCCGAGCCCGCGGTCCCGTCCGAGCCCGCTCCCGTCGGCGATGCTCCGACCGCAGCAGCCGACGCTCCGGCCGTCGACGACACCCCGGTCGCCCCCGACGCTCGCACCGTCGGCGCCGAGCGAGGCATCGCCGTCATCCCGGTCGTGACGCAGAAGCCGGCGCCGCGCAAGAAGCGCACGCTGCGCGTGGCCCGCGGAGCGCCCCCCGCCGACGCGCCCCGCGTGCTGACCGTCGAGTCGCTC
>DASTQT010000458.1:0-2473 GCA_035761605.1 Agromyces sp.
AGCTCGTGGACCCGACCTCGCACCTGCCCGAGGACGAGGCGCCCGTCGTGCCGCCGGCGCCGCCATCGGTCGTCACGAGCCGCCGGGCGTTCACGGTGCTCGTGCGCAACGAGCTGTTCCGGCGGGTGCAGCTCGCGGCGCTCGAGCGCGACGAGGAGCTCGCCGAGCTCGACCCGGATGTCGACTGGCCCGCGGCGCTCGACGCCTACTACGCCGACCACGACTCGATCGGGGCGGGCGGGCCCGCGCGCTCGCCGCGGCTCGTCACCATCGACGAGACGGATGCCGCGGCCGGCACCTGGCGCGTCGAGCAGGTGATCGACGACCCCGCCGGCGACCACGACTGGCGCATCCGCGGCGAGGTCGACCTCGAGGCGTCGGCCGAGGAGGGCACCGCGATCGTGCGGATCACCGAGGTCGTCCGGCTGTAGGTCTCGATACGACCCTTCGGGCCTACTCGACCGGCGGTGGCATCAGGCGAGCGCGAGCAGGCCCGCCGCCGCGAGCGCGAGCGCGAGTCCGGCCCACTGCACCGGGGCGATCCGCTCGCGCAGCACGATCGCGGCGAGGATCACCGTGCCCGCCGGGTACATCGCCCCGAGCACCGCCGCGACCGCGAGGTCGCCCGCGCGGATGCCGAGCAGGAGCAGCACGTTCGCCACGGCGTCGAGCACGCCGCCAGCGAGTGCGAGGGCGATGCCCGTGCGCAGCGAGGCGAGTCGGCTCGACGGCTCGAGGCGCGGGGCGGCGGCCGCGCCATCCGTTCCGACGCCTGCCGGCACCGCAGGCACCGGGGTCGGCACCGCCGATCGCCGGCGCGCTCGTGCGGCGACCGCGAGCACCGCGACGGCGGCGAACAGCACGGTCGCCGCGACCACGCGGTTCGCCACGAGCGGCACGATGCCGGACTCGTCGGACGTGTGGGAGATGACGATGTAGTAGGTGCCGATCGCGAGGCCCGAGCCGACGGCGAACGCGAGTCCCTTCGCGCTCGGCCGGACGGCGCCGCGCTCGGGCACGAAGCCGACGAGGACCACCGCGACGAGCGCGAGGCCGAGGCCCCACACGCCGAGCGGCCCGAACCGCTCGGACCCGACGAGCGTGCCCCACAGCATCGGCGTGACGGCCGACATGAGCGCCGTGAGCGGCGAGAGGATGCTCATCGGGCCGATGGCGAGGCTCGCGTAGAGGAGCGCGATCGCGACCGCGCCGACCACGCCCGACAGCGCGCCCCATGCGAGATCGGTGCCCGCCCACGCGCCGCCGAGCAGGGGCAGTGCCGCGAGCATGACGACGAGCCCCGCGACGGCGGCGATGGCGGTGACGAGGACCGCGCTCAATCGCTTGGCGGCGAGGCCGCCGAGGAAGTCGGCGGCGCCGTAGACGAGCGCGCCCGTGAGTGAGAGGACGGCGGTGAGCATCGCGACCGAGCCTAACGACTCCTCACCAGTGCTCATCTGAGCAAGAACCGCTGCTCATATGAGCAAAATCGGCCGATTCGTTGAACCGCAGGTGACGACTGGGTCAAGACCCTTCCCCCGGCGCAGACCGGACCTTAGGCTGCGGAGCAGCGACTGCCCGACACCCGACGGGAGCCGCAATGCGACGCCGGGGGAGCAACGCGAGCTCCGGCATCCGTCTTGCAGAGGAGATCACGCAATGCAGCAACGTTCCCCCGGCGCGGAGGCACCCCGCGCCACGGCCCGCTCGCGCGGACGCGTCGCAGCCGGCGCACTCGCCACGGCGACCGCCGCAGCACTCACGCTCGGCGGCGTCGCGAGCGCGCAGGCCGCACCGTCGCCGAAGGCGGATGAGGCCCAGATCGTCGACATCAACCTGGTCACGGTCAACGACTTCCACGGCCGCATCGAGCAGGCCGGCACCGCCGGCGGCATCGCCCGGCTCGCGAGTGCGGTCGACTCGTTCCGCGCCGAGAATCCGAACACGGTGTTCGCCGCCGCGGGCGACATGATCGGCGCGTCGACCTTCACGTCGTTCATCCAGGATGACGTGCCCACGATCGAGACCCTCAACGCCGCGGGACTCGACGTCAGCGCCGTCGGCAACCACGAGTTCGACCAGGGCTTCGCCGATCTCACCGATCGCGTGATGCCGCTCGCCGACTGGGAGTACCTCGGCGCGAACGTCTATGAGGTGGGAACCACGGACCCCGCGCTGCCCGAGTACTGGATCGCGAAGTTCCAGGGCGTGAGCATCGGGTTCGTCGGCGCGGTGACCGATGAGCTCCCCTCCCTCGTGAGCCCTGACGGCATCGCGGACATCACGGTGGGCTCGCCCGTCGAGGCCGCGAACCGCGTCGCCGACCAGCTCAGCGACGGCAAGAAGAACAACGGCGAGGCCGACATCGTGGTGATGCTCGTGCACGAGGGCGCCGCCGACACCAGCGTCGCGTCGGCCACCGACCCCGCCTCGCGGTTCGGCCAGATCGTGCTGAATGCGAACGACAACATCG
>DASTQT010000459.1:0-3374 GCA_035761605.1 Agromyces sp.
CGCCCGACCTGCGCACCGAGTGGCACCACAGCGGAGATCCGGCGCGGTTCGACGAGTTCGCGGCGCGGTACCGCGACGAGCTCGATGCGAATCCGGCGGCTGGGGCTCTCCTGGAGACGGGGCGTGCGCACGAGCGGGTGACGCTGGTGTTCGGGGCGCGCGACGAGCGGGTCAACCACGTGACGGTGCTGGTCGAGTGGCTGGCGGCACACGGGGCAGCCGTCGAGCGGTGAGCCGTTGGGCGGGTGGTGACCGCTCGCGGGCCGCTTGAAACGCCGCCGCGTGCGCGTGCGACGATGGAGGCGAGCGAGCCGAAAGGTCGCACCGCGATGAGCAACGCCGAACGACGAACCGACGACCGCGACGGGTACCCGCCGCCCGCGCTCACGGCCGCCGTGCTCGGGCTCATCGCCGTCGTGCTCGCAGTGTGGGCGGTCGCCGTGATCGGCGAAGCCTCTGCCCGAGCGCTGGCGACATACAGGTCGGTCGAAGCGACCGTCGTCGGCGAGCGCGACGAGGAACGCCTGGTCGCCGACCGGCGTGGCAGCCGCCCGGAGCAGTACCGCGTCGTGATCGTGGAACTCCCGGATGGCGCCCGCGCCGACGTTCGCAGCGAGGACCTCGCGGTCGGCGCGACCGCGACGGTCTACCGCAGCGACTCCGGTGCGGTCTTCGCGTCCCCGCCCGCGCGGCCCGGCCCGGTGGAGTGGATCCTGAGCGCGGCGATCGTGGCTGCTGCGATCGTGCTCGCGGTCGTGTCGGTGCGGTGCGTGATGCGGCTGCGCCCGTCGTCGCGGGCCGAACCCGCGACGTGAGATCGTCGGCGCCGGAGCCGTGCGGGCGTATCCGCGGGTGCGCTCCTCCGACGCGACGCGACGCGACGCGATGCTCAGGGCACGATCACGAGCTTGCCCCGCACCGTGCCCGCCCCGATCCGCGCGAGCGCCTCGGGAACGCGCTCGAGCGGCAGCACGTCCTCGATCACGGGCGTCACCACACCGGATGCCACGAGCGCGCCCAGCTCGTCGAGCCCGCCGTTCGGCTTCGCCGCGAGCAGCAGCAGCATGCGACCCTCGGCGTCCGGCTTCCGTCCGGCGGCGACCACCGCGCCGATCGTGCGCGTCGTACCGCCGACCACCACCAGCCGCCCGCCGGGACGCAGCGCTCGCCGGTACGCGGCGATCGGACGCGACGCGACGAGGTCGACGATCACGTCGTACGGCGCGGAACCCGCGGCATCCGCGAACGGGTCGACCGCCGGATCATCGGCGTCCACCACTGACGTCGCGCCGAGTCCCCGCAGCAGGTCGAGCTTGCCCGCCCGGTCGACCGCGACGACGTCGGCGCCGAGCCGTTTCGCGAGCTGGATCGCGATCGTGCCCGTGCCGCCGCCCGCGCCCACCACGAGCACGCGCTCCCCCGCCCGCACGCGCCCGACGTCGACCAGCGCCTGCCACGCCAGCCCGCCCGCCTGCGGCACCGCAGCGGCGACCACGGGATCGAGGCCGGCCGGGCGAGCCCGAAGCGCTGCGACATCCACCGCCGCGAACTCGGCGAAGCCGCCCCAGCCGGCCTCGGACACGTCACCCCACACCGCATCTCCGACGCCGAATGCCGTCACGTCGGCCCCGACCTCGACGACCTCGCCGACGAGGTCGGCGCCGAGCACCGGATGTGCCGGGCGCGTCAGCGCGCCGATGCGCACGAACCACGGGCGGCCGCGCAGCAGGTCCCAGTCCCACGAGTTCACCGACGACGCCCGGACGCGCACGAGCGCCTGGCCGGAAGCCGGGCGCGGCGTGTCGACCTCGACGAGGCGCAGGCGCTCCGGCCCGCCGTACCGGTCGTAGCGCACGGCCCGCATGCGGGCGGGACGCGCCGCCGCCTCCGTCACCCGCCCGGCACCAGGGGGAAGATCGCCGGCCATCCGTTGTGCGCGTACACGATGACGCAGAACACGACCGCGTCGAAGATGAGGTGCACGACGAGCACGTACGTGAGCGACTTGGTGAGCTTGAACGTGTAGCCCTGGATGAGCGCGAACGGGATCGTGAGCAGCGGACCCCACGCCTGGTAGCCGAGCTCCCACAGGAACGAGACGAACACGATCGACTGCAGCAGGTTCGCCTGCCACGTCGGGAAGTGCCGGCGCAGCAGCGCGAACACGGTGCAGATGAAGAACAGCTCGTCCCACGTGCCGACCGCGTTCACGCCGACGAACAGGCGCGCGATCTCGTTCGGCGTCTCGACGACGGGCCAGTTCTGGTAGACGCCCGAGGTGATGAAGTAGAACGGCAGGATGAGCCAGCCCGCGACCGTCACGAAGATCAGGTAGAGCCACTGCGTGCGGTTCCAGCGGCGGCCGGTGCGCCACGGGAATCGGATGACGCGGTCGCCGTACACGTACCGCGAGATCACGTACGGCACCACGACCGCGAGGCCGAGCACGACGGTGAAACGCACCATCGAGGGGAACGAGATGTCGGCCTCGAGCGACATCGTCGAGATGATCGCCTGGCCGATCGCGATGAGCGCGAGATCGGGCGCGAGACGCTCGGTGCGCCCCGAACGGTCGATGAGCCACGCGACCACGACGCCGACGACGAGCAGCGCGTAGCCCGGCAGCTTCAGCTGGAACCCGAACAGCAGGATCGCGGCCGAGCACACGATGACGGCGGGCACGACGGCGATGGGATGCGTGCGCACCTCGTACGGGGCGGGGGCGGTCACGGGCACGTGACCAGCCTGCCATGCGATCCGGATATCGCGGCGGACTCGCAGCCGACTCGCGGCGGCGGGGCGCGCCACCCTGTCGGCGGCGCATGGCACCATCGACGCATGACCCGGATGCCGCCGGCCGCCCTCGCCCGTGAACACCCGCCGACCGCCGGCATCGTGCCGCCGTGGCTGCTCCTGCGCGTCGCCGAGGCGACCGACCGATTCGACGTCGCGGCCGACGCGGCCCGCCGGTCGCTCGTGCGCGACCGCCCGCTCCGCGACCTGCGGGCAGAGGGCGCGCACCCGCCGCTCGTCGCGCACGAGGCCGAGCGCGACCGCTGGCCGTCGCTCCGGCCCGAGGCGGCGGAGGCCGAGCGCGGGACCGAGCCCGGCGTCGCCGCCCCCGCGCCCGACCGCCGGGTCTCCGACGCCGAACACGTCGAGACCCTCCCGGGCCGGCTGGTGCGCCGCGAGGGCGACCCCGACACGGGCGACACGTCGGTCGACCAGGCGTACGACGGGCTCGGCGAGGTGTACCGCCTCTTCCACCGCGTCTACGGACGCGACGCGATCGACGGCGGCGGCGCCTCCCTCGAGGCGACGGTCCACTTCGGCGACCGCTACGACAACGCCTTCTGGGACGGCGAGCGCATGGT
>DASTQT010000460.1:0-3330 GCA_035761605.1 Agromyces sp.
GGCCTCGCTGATGGAGCCGTCGTCGTCGAGGTAGCGCATGAGCCGCAGGACCGACTTGTTCGAGGCCATGGGGATCGGGCGGGCACCGGGGTGCGCGTCGACCACGAGCAGGTGCACGGTGTTGGAACCGACGTCGAGAACCCCGAGGCGCATGCTGCGAGCGTACTGGGTGCTGGTGCGCCGCGCGCGTCGCGTGCATACTGATGCGACTGGGACGATCGTCCCACTTTCAGCGGCGGCGACGTCGAGACGAGGAGGGAGCGCCCGTGCCCCGCATCCCCGCCGCCGAGCGGCGCGCCGCGCTCATCGACGCTGGCCTGCGGCTCATCGCGCGCGACGGGCTCGCGCAGGCCACGACCCGGGCGATCGTCGCCGAGGCTGGGATGTCGCTCGCGAGCTTCCACTACGCGTTCGAGTCCCGCGACGCGTTCCTCGACGAGCTCATCGCCGTCGTCGTGGCGAACGAGCAACAGGCGGTGCTGCCCGCCCTCGACGTCGGCCCGGACGGCGGCGGCGCCGACGGCGGCGACGGCGACGGCGGCGACCACGACCTGCGCGCCATCCTCGAGGACGGCCTGCTCCGCTACCTCGACCACCTCGCATCCGACCCCGAGCACGAGCAGGCGATGCTCGAGCTCACCCAGTACGCGCTGCGCTCGCCGGAGCGCCATCCGCTCGCCGTCGCCCAGTACCGGCGCTACGCCGAACTGGCCGAGCAGGCGCTCGCGACGGCCGCGGAGCGGGCGGGTGCCGCCTGGCGCGAACCCGTCGCCGAGGCCGCCGGCGTGCTCGTCGCGTTCACCGACGGGATCACCCTGACCTGGCTCGTGCACCGCGACGACGCCGCCGCCCGCGCGGCGGCACGCGCGGCGGCCGACGCCCTCTCCAGAATGGCGGACCCCGCGTGACGGCCACCCTCGACCTGACGCGCTCGGGCGCAGCCGGCATCGCGACGGATGCCGCGGCGTGGCTCGATCCCGCCCGTTACTGGCCCGGCCTCACCGAGGCCACCCGGCACCTCGACGCACCCGTCGGCGCGCTGCACCTCGGCGCACTGCGGCACAACGCGACGGACATGACGCGTCGGGCGGCCGGCACGCCGATCCGCATCGCCACGAAGTCGATCCGCGTGCGCGAGGTGATCGACGCCCTGCTGCGCCTGCCCGGGTACCGCGGGGTGCTCGCGTACACCCTCGCCGAGGCGATCTGGCTCGCCGAGCGCATCGATACGCTCGACGACCTCGTCGTCGGGTACCCGACGGCGTCGGCCGGCGCCATCCGTCGCCTCGCGACCGACCCCGACCTCGCGCGACGCATCACGATCATGGTCGACTCGCCGTCGCAACTCGACCTCGTCGACGCCGTGCTGCCGCCGACCGCGCGCGAGGAGCTGCGCGTCTGCCTCGAGCTGGACGCGTCGTGGGACGCGCCCGTGCTCGGCCACATCGGCGTGCGTCGCTCGCCCGTGCACCATCCCGGCGACGCGGGCGCGCTCGCCGGGTACATCGCCGGCCGCCCGGGGTTCCGGCTGGTCGGCGTGATGGCGTACGAGGCGCAGGTCGCGGGCGTCGCGACCAGCCCGCCCGGCCGGCCGCTCGACGGCGCCGTCAACCGCTGGATGCAGTCGCGCTCGATGTCCGAGCTCGTCGAGCGGCGCGCGGCCGCGGTCGCCGCGGTGCGCCGGCACGCCGAGCTCGAATTCGTCAACGGCGGCGGCACCGGCTCGCTGGAGGCCACGGCGGCCGACCCGTCGGTCACCGAGATCGCGGCGGGCTCGGGCATCCTCGCGGGCCACCTGTTCGACGGCTACGCGCACTTCACGCCCGCGCCGGCGGCGGCGTTCGCGCTCGACGTGGTGCGGTCGCCGAGCGCGCGACACGCGGCGGTCCTCGGCGGCGGCTGGGTCGCGTCGGGTCCGCCGGGCCCCGACCGCCTGCCGCGCCCGGTCTGGCCCGAGGGCCTGCGGATGCTGCCGCGCGAGGCCGCCGGCGAGGTGCAGACGCCCGTCGACGGCACCGCGGCCGCACGGCTCGCGCCCGGCGACCGGGTCTGGTTCCGTCACGCGAAGTCGGGCGAGCTCGCCGAGCACCTCGACGGGTTCGCGGTGGTCGACGGCGACACGGTCGTCGACACCGTGCCGACGTACCGAGGCGAGGGGACGGCGTTCCTGTGACGGCGACAGGAGCGGTGTGGCGCAACTGGGCACGGACCGAGGCCGTTCGGCCGCTGCGGGTCGAGCGGCCCGCAGACGCGGGCGCGGTGCAGCGCGCGGTGCAGGCCGCCGCGGCATCCGGCCTGCGCATCAAGCCCGTCGGGTCGGGGCACAGCTTCACGGGCATCGCCGTGGCGCCCGACGTGCAGCTCGACGTCGCCGACCTCTCGGGCGTGATCGACGCGGATGCCGCGACCGGCCGGGTCACGCTCGGTGCGGGCACGCCACTCCACCGGCTCCCGCGCCTGCTCGAGCCGTACGGCCTGGCGATGCCGAACATGGGCGACATCGACCGGCAGACGATCGCGGGCGCGATCTCGACGGGCACGCACGGCACCGGGCTCGCGTTCGGCGGGCTCGCGACCCAGGTGGTCGCGGCCACGCTCGTCACGGGCACGGGCGAGCTCCTGCGCGTGAGCGAGACCGAGCGACCCGACCTGCTGCCCGCGGTGCGGCTGGGGTTGGGAGCGCTCGGCGTGCTCGTGGAGGTCACGCTGCAGCTCGTGCCGCGGTTCGTGCTGCAGGCGGTCGAGCGGAACGAGCCGTTCGACGCGGTGCTCGACGGGTGGGTGGACCGCGTGCGCGAGGTCGATCACCTCGACGTGTACTGGTTCCCGCACACCGGCAGCGTGCTGACGAAGACGAACACCAGGCGGCTCGGTGATGCGGAGCGCCACCCCGTCGGGAGGGTCTCCGGCTGGATCGACGACGAGCTCCTCGCGAACGGCGTGCTCCGCGCGATCTGCGCGCTCGGCCACGTCGCGCCGAGGGCGACGCCCCCGCTGGCACGCCTGGTCGAGCGGCTCACGCCGAACCGCGAGTTCTCCGATCATTCGCACGAGGTGTTCACCGCGGGGCGCTCGGCGCGATTCCGCGAGATGGAGTACGCGATCCCGCTCGAGGCCGTGCCCGACGCCGTGCGTGAGGTGCGCCGCGTCATCGAGCGCAACGGATGGCGCATCAGCTTCCCGATCGAAGTGCGCGCCGCGGCATCCGACGACAACTGGCTGTCCACCGCCTACGGCCGGGAGACCGGGTACATCGCCGTGCACCGGTACTTCCGGGAGGATCCGCGCGAGTACTTCGGCGCGGTCGAGTCGATCATGCGCGCCCTCGAC
>DASTQT010000461.1:0-5671 GCA_035761605.1 Agromyces sp.
ATGCGGGCATCGACCAGAGGTCGGCCACGACTCCGGCCGCATCGAGCAGCGGCCAGGCCCGGTTGAACGCCCTGCGGAGCTCTGCGTTCTGCTGCAGCGCCCTCCGGAACAGCGCGGTCGGGATCTCGTCGCCGCACTGCTCCATGAGGAGGTCGAGCAGCGCCGTCCACACCTCGTCGCGCGCCTCGTTGTGCGGCGTGCCGGGCTCGGGCGTCTCGAAGGCCTCGGCCCAGTCGTCGACGCCGACCACGACGTCGACCCAGTCGGTCTCGACCGTCATCCCGGCGGCAGGCGGGCGCTCGTAGTACGCGACGGCGGCCTCGATTGCGTCGACGAGGTTCGCCGCGGACTTCAGGCGAACCGTTTCCGGGTCGGCCTCGAGCCCCGCGGCCGCTCCCTCGGGCACGAGATCCCGCAGGGTGCAGGTGCGTACGCCCTCCTCGCCCAGGCCGGGGAGCACGTCGGCGACGTAGTCGAGGTAGGGCCCGCTGGGCCCGACGACCAGCACGCCGCCACGGCGACGGCCGAGGCGCGGGTCGGCGTAGAGCAGGTAGGCGGCGCGATGCAGCGCGACGACCGTCTTGCCCGTGCCGGGACCGCCGTCGACCACGAGGGCGCCGCGCGATCCGGCGCGGATGATCGCATCCTGGTCGGCCTGGATGGTGCCGAGCACGTCGCGCATCCGACTCGAGCGGCTGCTGCCGAGGCTGGCGATGAACGCGGACTGGTCGTCCAGCGCGGCGGCGTGCCCGTCGAACTCCTCGGCGGTGAACACCTCGTCCCAGTAGTCGCTGATGCGACCGCGGGTCCACCGGTACCGTCGGCGCCGCGCGAGGCCCATCGGATCACCGTGGGTCGCACCGAAGAACGGCTCGGCGGCGGGGGAGCGCCAGTCGACGAGCAGCCGGCGACCCGTGCCGTCGGTGAGCCCGAGGCGTCCGATGTAGACGGGCTCGGTGTCGTCGGCGTCGAGGATGTGCCCGAGGCAGAGGTCGAGGCCGAAGCGGCTCAGGGTGCGCAGCCGTGCGGTGAGCCGGTGGACCTCCAGGTCCCGTTCCAGCGCCTCCTCGCCCAGGCGCGCGGGGGCCCGGCGCGCGTGGTCGAGGCGGTCGGACAGTTCGGCGATCGACTGGTCCAGGCACTCCGCGATCGCCGCGAAATGGCGTTCGTCGTCGGCGATGAGCGCCGGGTCGGCCTTGACGGCGAGGCGGTCGGGAAGGTCGAATGCGGTCGGGGTCAGGGTCGCTCCTTGATGGGAATCGCACAGGGGAATCGCAGGTCGGCCGCCCATTCTGCACCGTCAGGGGGCCCTTGCCGCAAGGCCCGGGTGCCCCGGTAGACTGGAATTGCAGGCGGGATCCCGGGACCTTCGCCTTTCCTCGCGGGTGTCCCGGACCACCAGCATGGGTGGCATGTCGACGGATCCACGGCCCGCGCCCTCCCCGCGAGCGCAACCCGGCCCGGTCGCGCGCAGGTTCGGCTACGCCGTCGCGATCCTCGTCAACATCGTGATGCTCCTGCTCGTGAACGTGTGGCCGACCTGGCGGGTGCTGCCGTTCCTCACCGAGGGCATGCTCGACGTGCTCGGACTGGTGAACCTCGGGCTGATCGCCGGCGCGGTCGTGAACCTGCTCAACCTGCTGTTCGACCGTCGCTGGATCCGGGCCGCAGGAGACCTCATCACGTCCGTCATCGCGGTGATCACGCTGGTGCGATTCTGGGACGTCTTCCCCTTCGCGTTCCCCGACTCGGGATTCGACTGGGCGCTGCTCACGCGCTTCGTGCTGGGCATCGCGATCGTCGGCACCGTGATCAGCGTCATCGTGCAGGTCGTGATCCTGATTCGCATCATGCTCGGGTTCACCGCGGGCGGGAGGCCCGACCCCGGTCGCATGTGAGGCGGTCGACGCGGACGCGTTCCATCCTCGCTTGGGTTGCGGATGCGATCATGCCAGGCCGGCGAGCGGTCCGTCCGGCCGCACCCGCGGGAGCTCCGGTTCGTCGGCGACCCCGTGACGCTGCTCGGGCCGGGCGTCGAGCTGCTGCGCGAGGCGAGCCGAGCTCGCCCGGAGCGACGCCCACAGCCGCGGAGCGAGCAGTCTCATGACGATCCGTTCCCTGATCGACGTGGGCGACCCGATCCGATAGTGGACGAACGTGCCGCCGCTGGGGGTCGGCTCGAACTCCGTCGTGGTCACGAGCCGGATCGGCCCCAGCGGCGAGGGCATCGTGGATCGGACGGTCAGGTAGTCGTAGGGGCGCCAGTCGAGCACCTCCTCGACGATCGTCCCGGCGCCGTGCTGGCAGTGGGTGATCGTGCCGACCCCACGGCGGTTGCCCGCGGCCTGCACGTCGAGACTCGTCAGCCCCTCCTGCCACGCCAGACGCCGGCCCGGCATCGTGAAGAACTCCCATGCTGTCTGCGGGGGCACGGATGTCGTCAACTCGATGTGCTGGCGCTCGTCCTGCTCGCTGACCATGACCCGGGCTCTGGCCTCCTCCTCGCCCCAGCGTCGTTCCAGGTCGTGCACCCAGATCGCCACCGTCCCGAGGTGTTCGTACGCGTCGTCGGCGGGCCGGAGTCCGAGCGCGACCACGTCGACGTCCATCGCGTCGACGCACTGCTGCGTGAAGACGGCGTAGGCGGCGATCCCGGTCGAGGCGAGGACGTGGTTCTTGAGCAGGCGATGCACGAGGATGACGTCGGGCCCGAGGAGCTCGTCGCTGCCGGACACCCGTTGATGCAGGATCGGGCCGTGGTGCGCGACGAACTTGAGGTCGAGGTCGGGGATGTGCCCGCACGCGTTGCACGGGCACGATGTCGCCCGGTGGATGTCGCGTCGCCGCCGCCGGAAACGGAAGTAGCACTGCTCGATCGTGTCGAGGAGGAGCGACCCGTCGATCTGCTCGCCGACCGCGAACGCGAACGCGGCGTCGCCCTCGAGCTTGGCGAGCCGGAAAGCGGGACGCAGGCCGCCGACGATCGCTCCGATCAGGTCGGCCAGGATGTCCTGGGCGTGGTCGAGTTCGACGCCCGACAGGTACTCGGTGTACCCGGAGATGTCGGCGATGAGGAGACAGGCCGGTTCAGTCGCCATGGTGATCGTGCTCGGTTCGCCGCCGAATCTACTCCGAGCGCCTCGCCGCCGCACGCTCTCGCGGCCCGCCTAGGCTTGGGGCATGCAGACGGATGGCACGGACCTCGCGGTCGCCGCGGCGCAGTTCGCTCCGGGTGACGACGCCGACGCCAACCTCGCCTCGATCGCCCGGCTCGCCGAGCGCGCGGCCGGGCGCGGGGCGCGCGTGGTCGTCTTCCCCGAGTACTCGAGTTGGTTCAGTCCGACGCCCGGCGAGGACTGGCTCGCCGCCGCGCAGCCGGTCGACGGGCCGTTCACGGCGGCGCTCCGCGCGGTCGCCGATCGGCTCGGCGTGCATCTCGTCGCGGGCCTGATCGAGCGGCTCGAGGGGGAGCGGCGCGTGGCGAACACGGTCGTCGCGATCGCGCCGGGAGCGGGCGTCGTCGCGCGGTACCGCAAGCTGCACCTGTACGACGCGTTCGGGCAGCGCGAGTCGGAGTGGGTGGCCCCCGGCGACATCGCCGACCCCGAGACGTTCGCGGTCGGAGGCATACGCTTCGGCTTGCAGACCTGCTACGACGTGCGCTTCCCCGAGGTCGCCCGGCGGATCGTCGACGCCGGTGCCGACGTGATCTGCATGCCGGCCGAGTGGGTGCGCGGCCCGCTCAAGGAGGCGCACTGGCGCACGCTCACGACGGCGCGCGCGCTCGAGAACACCGCCTACGTCGTCGCGGCCGACCACGCCCCGCCGGTCGGGGCGGGGAACAGCATGATCGTCGACCCGATGGGAGTCGAACTCGCCACGGTCGGCGAGCAGGAGGACGTCGCGCTCGCCTGGGTCTCCACGGAGCGCATCGCCGCGGTGCGCCGCCTCAATCCGGCGCTCGCGCTGCGCCGCTTCGCGGTCATCGAGCGGCCGGCGCCTCCGGAAGCCCCGGCGCCCCCGGCGCAGGGCTGATCGCCGCGAGGCGCGCCGAGGCCTCCTCGAGCACCTCGCGCCGCTTGCAGAACGCGAACCGCACGAGGCTCCGCACCGCGTCCCGCCGCTCCGGGTGCACGAACGCGGTGACGGGCACGCCCACCACGCCCGCTCGCCGCGGCAGGTCGCGGCAGAACGCCTGCGCGTCCGTCTCGCCGAGGGCGGCGGCATCCGCCACCACGAAGTAGCCCGCGGACGGCACGGAGGTCGCGAAGCCGGCGGCGTCGAGGCCCGAGACCAGGAGGTCGCGCTTGGCGGCGAGTGCGCCCGCGGCACCCGCGAAGAACGAGTCGGGCAGGTCGAGGCCCGCGGCGATCGCGGGTTGGAACGGCGCGCCGTTGACGAACGTGAGGTACTGCTTGACGGCGAGCACGGCGGTGACGAGGTCGGCGGGCCCCGTGACCCAGCCGATCTTCCACCCGGTCGTGTTGAACGTCTTGCCGCCCGAGGAGATCGAGATCGTGCGCTCCCACCCGCCCGGCAGTGTCGCGATGGGCGTGTGGACGCCGTCGAAGACCAGGTGCTCGTACACCTCGTCGGTCACGATGAGCGCATCGTGCCGATGGGCGAGCTCGACGATCAGCTCGAGCGCCTCGCGGTCGAGCACCGCGCCCGTGGGGTTGTGGGGCGAGTTGACCAGGATGACGCGCGTGCGGTCGGTCACGGCGGCGCGCAGTTCGTCGAGGTCCGGGCGCCAGTCCGGGAACCGGAGCGGCACGGTCCGGTGGATGCCGCCCGCCCGCGCGACGAGCGCCGCGTAGGCGTCGTACGACGGCTCGAACGTCACCACCTCGTCGCCGTCGTCGACGAACGCGAGGATCGTGGCGGCGAGCGCCTCGGTCGCCCCCGCGGTCACGAGCACCTCGCGCGCCGGATCGACCGGCAGGCCGTACCAGCGGTGCTGGTGACGGGCGATCGCCTCGCGCAGCACCGGCATGCCGGGCCCGGGCGGGTACTGGTTCACGCCCGTCGCGATCGCCTCGCGCGCGGCGTCGAGCACCTCGCGCGGGCCGTCCTCGTCGGGAAAGCCCTGGCCGAGGTTGATCGCGCCCGTCGCGATCGCGAGCGCGCTCATCTCGGCGAACACGGTCGCGGCGACCGTGCCGTCGGGTGCGAGCAGGCCGGCGCCGGCCGCCGTGCGCTGCCAGGGTGCGAGTCGGGGGGAGGAACTGCCATCCACGCTCACACCGTACGTCACGGTCCGGCCGTTACGCTTGCGTGGGCGCCCGGGCGGTTCCCGGCACCGACACAGCCAGGTCATAGACTCCGCCGACGCGCCGCACAGCTTGCAGGGCGATGCTGGCTTCGCTGGAAGGGAGCGACAGATGACCGACACCACCACCGGCGGGCACGACCACGATCCGGAGGCCCGCCCGGAGACAACGACACCAGAGGCCGTGCAGGCTGCGCCGGCACCGGCTGAGCCGGCCGAGCCTGCGCCGGCACCGGCTGCGCCGGCCGCCGCTGCGCCGGCACCGGTCGAGCCGACCGCCGAGGCACCGCGCCCGACGGGCACCGTCTACACGCCCGGCCAGGCGCCGCAGCCCTACGTCGCCGGGCAGTACCACCACGAGCCCGCGACCGCACCGACGCCCGGGCAGACCGCACCGACCAC
>DASTQT010000462.1:0-2629 GCA_035761605.1 Agromyces sp.
GGAGGCCGCGGCCGAGATCGGGGCGTTCCTCCTCGCGTTCGTCGCGCTGGGGTGGCGCCCTGGCCAACCCTTCGCCGAGGGCGAGACCCTGGCCAGGGCATCCGGTGCCGCGTGGGCGGCCGTCGTCGTCGGCCAGGCCGCCAGCCGAGTGCGACGAGCGAGACGACGAAGGCCACGAGCGTGAGGATCGCCTCCAGCGGTCCGAGCACGCCGAACGCGCGCCGCAGGACCGTGGCGTTCATGAGCCGTCCGCTCACGGGCGGGCCCTTCAGCAGGTGCTTCGCGGGCGGCTCCGCCCCGAGCGCGACGGCCGACAGCGTGTCGGTGCCGAGGTCGAGCGCGATGATCTGCAGCACCCCGAGCGCGAGCGGGAACTGCCCGCCCGACAGGGCCCACACCAGGAACGGGGTGAGCTCGGCGACGTTGTCCGTCAGGTGGTAGGTGAGGAAACGGCGGATGTTCACGTACGTCGCGCGGCCCTGCTCGATGCCCGCGACGATGCCGTCGAACGAGTCGTCGAGCAGCACCAGGTCGGCGGCCTCGCGCGCGACATCCGTGCCGGACCGGCCCATCGCGACGCCGATGTCGGCCTCGTGCAGCGCCGGGGCGTCGTTGACCCCGTCGCCGGTCATCGCGACGACGTGCCCGCGGGAGCGCAGCGCGCGGGCGATCCGCAGCTTGTCCTCGGGCGAGACGCGAGCGACGACGACGCCGTCGTGGTCGAGCACCGCCGCGAGGTGCTGGTCGTCGGGCGGCAGGTCGGCGCCGACCAGCACGGGCGCGTCCGGCGTGCGGAGCCCGACCTCGTCGGCGATCGCACGCGCCGTGGCCGGGTGGTCGCCCGTGATCATCGCGACCCGCACGCCGGCGTCGCGGCAGGCCTGCAGGGAGGCGGCGACGTCGACCCGAGGCGGGTCCTCCAGGGCGAGCAGCCCGACGAGCCGGAGGCCCTCGTCGCACTCGGCGAGGGTCCGCGGGGTCCGGCCGGCCCGCGGCGCCGACGCGACCGCGAGCACCCTCAGGCCGCGTGCGGTGAGCGCGTCGACGGCGGCGTGCGCCGCAGGATCGTCGCCGCAGAGCGCGAGCACCGCGTCCGGCGCACCCTTGACCACGACCTCGTCGGCGAGCACGACCGCCATCCGGCGGAGCCGCGGATCGAACGGGAAGCGCAGCTCGGACGGACGTTCGCGGCGGTCGTCGTCGGTGTCCGTCCCGAGCCGGCGCGCGAGCGCGTCGATCGCCGCCTCCATGGGATCGCCGTGCGCGCGCCATCCGGCCGCCGTCTGCTCGGCGTACCCGGTCGAGCAGCGGACTCCGGCGAGCGCGAGCGACCGCAGGTCCCGCTCGCCCGCGGCGTCCGACCAGTGCAGGACGGCCTCCGGACCGTATCCGGTGCCCTCGACGGCGAGCGAGCCGGACGGCGTCCACGCCTCGACCGCGGTCATCTCGTTGCGGGTGAGCGTGCCGGTCTTGTCGGTGCAGATGAACGTGGTCGACCCGAGGGTCTCGACGGCCTCGAGGTTCCTGACGAGGACGCGGCGGCGCGCCATCCGCTCGGACCCGAGCGCCAGCGAGAGCGTGACCGTCGGCAGCAGGCCCTCGGGAACGAGCGCCACCGTCACGCCGATCGCGAAGACGAAGGCGTCGCGGATCGGGTTGCCGACCAGCATCGAGACGAGCAGGAACAGCGTGCCGGTGCCGACGGCGATGATCGCGGTCAGGCGGACCACGCCCCGCAGGCCTCGCGTGAGCGGCGTGTCGGGACCCGCGCCCGTCGTCAGCTTCGCGATGCCGGCGAGCCGGGTCTGCCGGCCCGTCGCCGTGACGCGCGCGCTCGCGTCGCCCTCGACCACGAAGGTCCCCGCGAAGAGCGGCTCGCCCTCGTGGACCTCGCCGGCCACGCTCTCGCCCGTGAGCATCGACGAGTCGATCAGGAGCCGGTTCTCGTCGAGCACCACTGCGTCGGCCGGCACCCGGTCGCCGCTCTCGAGCAGCAGCACGTCGTCGACCACGACGTCGGCGGCCTCGATCACCCTGCGGCGCCCGTCGCGCCGGACCGTGACGCGCGTCGGGAGCATCTCTCGGAGCCGGTCGGCCGCGCGATCGGCGCGCGCCTGCTGGACCACCGCGAACACCGTGTTCAGCACGATCACGCCGACGATCGCGACGCTGAGCTCGGGCAGGTCGGCGAAGATCGCGAGCACCGCCGCCGCCCAGAGCAACAGGGCGAAGAAGTGCGTGAGCTCGCCGAGCAGGCGGCGAACGACGGACGGTCGCGCGGCGCGCGGCAGGGCGTTCGCGCCCTGCTGCGCCAGCCGCACGGCCGCTGCCGCGGACGTGAGCCCGGTCGCGTCGATGACCGCCATGCACCCTCCCGACCCGGCCAGCGTAGGGAGGGCGGCGGGCGGGCCGCTGGGACATCGGTCCCGTCGAGCAGTCCGCCGGGCAGGCAGGCCGCGTGCGCTCAGGCGGCGGGCGGGTCCTCGTGCAGGTCGACGTCGGCGGCCACGAGCGCCCACCGAGTGAAGCGCACCTCGAGGCCGGCGCGATCCCATTGACCCGGATGCCGCGGGACGCAAGCGCGCGGGCCGCGAGCTCGGTGAGGCTGCCGAGGGCCTGCTTGGACAAA
>DASTQT010000463.1:0-9659 GCA_035761605.1 Agromyces sp.
GGATGCAGAGGGCGTACATCTGGATCGGGAGCTCGCCCCACGGGAGCGGGATCTCGAGGGTGCGCCACTCCGGGTCGGGGCTCGGGATGCTGATCGGTGCGATCACGCCGGCGTCTGCCTTTCGTCGTTGGTGCGGGGCGCGCCGGGCGCGGCGGCCTCGTCGAGACTACTTCACTTGCGAGCGGTGCCGCGCGCGAGCTCGGCGGCGAGGGCTCCGGCCGCGCCGACGCCGCCGTCGGCGAGCGCCTTCACGAGCGCGGAGCCGACGATCGCGCCCTCGGCGTACTCGAGCACCTCGGCGACCTGCGTCGCGGTCGAGATGCCGAGGCCGACGCAGCTCGCCTCGGAGCCCGCGTCGCGCAGGCGGTCGACGAGGGTGCGGGCCGCCTGGTCGACGTCGGTCCGCGCGCCCGTGATGCCCATGGTGGAGACCGCGTAGACGAAGCCGCGGCTCGAGTCGACGGCCTGTCGCAGGCGCGCGTCGGTCGAGGTCGGGGCGGCGAGGAACACGCGGTCGAGCCCCGTGCGCTCGGACGCGGCGATCCAGTCGGCGGCCTCGTCGGGGATGAGGTCGGGCGTGATGAGGCCCGCTCCCCCGGCGGCCGCGAGATCGTCGGCGAACCGGTCGACGCCGTACTGCACGACCGGGTTCCAGTAGGTCATGATGAGCACGGGTGCGTCGACGCGCTCGGTGATCCGGCGGACGGCCTCGAAGCCGTGCGCGAGCCGGAAGCCGTTCGCGAGGGCCTGCTGCGTCGCCGCCTGGATGACGGTGCCGTCCATGACCGGGTCGGAGTACGGCAGGCCGAGCTCGAGCACGTCGACGCCGTTCTCGACGAGCGCGACGGCGGCATCGACGCTCTCGTCGAGCGTCGGGAAGCCCACGGGCAGGTAGCCGATGAGCGCGCCGGCGGCCTCCTGGTTGCGGCGACGGATGACCGGGCCGACGTGTCGCTCGGTGCTCACCGCGCGGCCCCCTCGTCGTAGAGCCCGAAGTACTTCGCGGCGGTGTCCATGTCCTTGTCGCCGCGCCCCGAGAGGTTGACGAGGATGGTGGCGTCGCGGCCGAGCTCGCGGCCGAGGTCGATCGCGCCGGCGAGGGCGTGCGCCGACTCGATCGCCGGGATGATCCCCTCGGTGCGCGTGAGCAGGCGCAGTGCCTGCATCGCGGCGTCGTCGGTGATCGGACGGTACTCGGCGCGGCCGAGCGCGGCCAGCCACGAGTGCTCGGGTCCGACGCCCGGGTAGTCGAGCCCGGCGGAGATCGAGTGCGACTCGATGGTCTGGCCGTCGTCATCCTGCAGCAGGTAGCTGCGCGCGCCGTGCAGCACGCCGGGGCGGCCCTTCGAGATCGTCGCGGCGTGCCGCGGCGTCTCGACGCCCTCGCCGCCGGCCTCGAAGCCGTACAGCGCGACGTCGGCATCGTCGAGGAACGCATGGAAGATGCCGATCGCGTTCGAGCCGCCGCCGACGCACGCGGCCACCGCGGTCGGCAGGGCTCCGGTCAGCTCGAGCACCTGCTGCCGCGCCTCCTCGCCGATGACCTTCTGGAAGTCGCGGACCATCTCGGGGAACGGGTGCGGACCTGCGACCGTGCCGAAGATGTAGTTGGTGGTCTCGACGTTGGTCACCCAGTCGCGCATCGCGTCGTTGATCGCGTCCTTGAGGGTGCGTGAGCCGGTCTTCACGGCGATGACCTCGGCGCCGAGCAGGCGCATGCGCGCGACGTTCAGCGCCTGGCGCTCCGTGTCGACCTCGCCCATGTAGATGGTGCAGTCGAGCCCGAAGAGGGCCGCGGCCGTCGCGGTCGCGACGCCGTGCTGGCCCGCGCCCGTCTCGGCGATCACGCGCCGCTTGCCGATACGCTGCGTGAGCAGCGCCTGGCCCAGGACGTTGTTGATCTTGTGCGAGCCCGTGTGGTTCAGGTCTTCCCGCTTGAGGATGACGCGCGCGCCGCCCGCGTGCTCGGCGAAGCGCGGGACCTCGGTGATGATCGAGGGCCGCCCGGTGTAGCTGCGGCCGAGCTCGTCGAGCTCGCGCTGGAACTCGGGGTCGAGCTTGGCGAGCGTGTACGCCTCGGACAGCTCGTCGAGCGCGGCGATCAGGGATTCGGGGACGAACCGCCCGCCGAACTCGCCGAAGTACGGACCGGTCTGGGCACGGAGGGCCATGTCACACCGCCAGGAATGCTGAGAGGTTCGCCATCGGGTCGCCCGTGACGAGGGCCTCGCCGACGAGCACGACATCGGCGCCCGCCGCGCGGTAGTGCGCGACGTCGGCCGCCGACAGCACGGCCGACTCGGCGACGCGGATCGCCCCCGCGGGGAAGCGGTCGGCGAGGCGGCCGAACAGGTCGCGGTCGAGCTCGAACGTGGTGAGGTCACGGGCGTTCACGCCGATGAGCCGCGCGCCGAGCCGGGCGGCGCGGTCGAGCTCCTCGGCGGAGTGGGTCTCGACGAGGGCCGTCATGCCGAGCTCGGTGATGAGCGCGTACAGTTCGGCCAGGGTGGCATCGTCGAGCGCGGCGACGATGAGGAGCACGAGGTCGGCGCCCGCGGCGCGCGCCTCGTACACCTGGTACGGCGTCGCGATGAAGTCCTTGCGGAGCACGGGGAGCGAGACGGCTGCGCGCACTGCTTCGAGGTCGGCGAGCGAGCCGCCGAACTTCCGGCCCTCGGTGAGCACGCTGATCGCGCTCGCACCGCCGAGTTCGTACGTGCGGGCGAGGGCAGCGGGGTCGTCGATGGTCGCGAGGGAGCCTCGCGAGGGGCTCGAGCGCTTGATCTCGGCGATGACCTTGACCCGGTCGCCGGGCGCGAGCGCCGCCAGGGCGTCGATCGCCGGCGGACGTGCGAGCGCCGCGGCCTCGACCTCGGCGAGCGGCCGTTCGGCTCGACGCGCCTCGGCGTCGGCGACCGAGTTCGCAGTGAGCTCGGAGAGCACGCGTCAGTGCGCCTTCGGCGCGGTCTTCGCGCCGTCGACGCCGTACCCGGCGCGGGCGAGCGCCCAGCCCACCACCGCGCCGACGACCAGGAGCCCGGCCGACGCCCACACGAGCCACTGCAGGTCGAGGAAGAACGCGACCGTGCCGATGGCGAAGGCCGCGAGCATGATCACCACGGCGGTCCACGCCGCGGGCGAGTGTCCGTGGCCGGGGTCGGCGTGCTCAGTGCTCATGGTGCTCCTTCTGTGCGGTGATCGGTGAAAGTCTAGCGGGTGCCGTCATGCGGCTCGGTCGGGTCGTGACCCTGCTCGTCGCCCGGCTCGTCGGTGGGGTCGTCGCCCCGGCTGAGGCCGTCCCAGTCGTCGACGGCGCGATCGGATGTCGCGACCGGGCGCGACCCGTCGGCGGCGACCCGCACGCCCCCGCCGTACCGGCGCGACGTCGGCCACGCGCGTCCGGTGACGACGACCAGCAGCCCCGCGATCGCGACCAGCACGCCGCCCGCGACGGCGACCGCGGGCCAGGCGCTCGTCGCGACGGACGCGGCGAGCTCGGCCGTGGGCTCGGCCCCGGCGACGCCGGTGGCCTCGGCGATCGCGCCGGACACGGCGGCGACGGGGTCGGCGAGCGAGAGCGAGGCGGCGAGCACGAGACATCCGCCGAGCACGGCCGCGAGCAGGCCGAGGACGATCCGGATCAGCGGGCCGGCGATCGCGAGCGCGCCCGCGAGGGCGAGCCCGGCGAGAGCCAGCGCCGCGATCGCCGGCGACGCCACCGCGCCGCCGACCTCGAGCGTCGCGGCGCCGCCGGCCGACGCGCCCTCGACGAGCGTCACGGCGAACCAGGTCTGGCTCCATGCCAGGAGCGCGAGCCCCGATCCGGCGAGGATGCCGAGGATCGCGGGCAGCTTCATGCGGTCGGGTCTCACGCGAGGCTCCTAGCGCACGCGGCGCATCGCGTTGGCGACCGCGACCGCGCGCAGCGGCGCGGCGGCCTTGTTGACCGACTCCTGGTACTCCGACTCGGGGTTCGAGTCGGCCACGAGTCCGCCGCCGGCCTGCACGCGCGCGACGCCGCCCGAGATCGTGGCCGTGCGGATCGCGATCGCGAGGTCGGCGTCGCCCCCGAACCCGAAGTAGCCCACCACTCCCCCGTAGACGCCGCGCTGCGCGGGCTCGAGTTCGTCGATGATCTCGAGCGCGCGCGGCTTCGGCGCACCCGACAGCGTGCCGGCCGGGAACGTCGCCCGGAACACGTCGATGGCGTTCGCGTCGGCGCTGAGGTCTCCCTCGACCGATGAGACGAGGTGCATGATGTGGCTGAATCGCTCGACGCGCATGAACTCGGTCACCTCGACCGAGCCGGCGTCGCACACCTTCGCGAGGTCGTTCCGGGCGAGGTCGACGAGCATGAGGTGCTCGGCCTGCTCCTTGGGATCGGCGACGAGCTCGGCCTCGAGGTCGGCGTCGTCCTCGGGAGTCGCGCCGCGCGGCTTGGAGCCCGCGATCGGGTGCGTGTAGACGCGGCCGTCCTCGACCTTGACGAGCGCCTCGGGCGACGATCCGACGATCCAGTACGGCTCGCCCGCGACGTCCTCGAGGTGCAGCAGGTACATGTACGGGCTGGGGTTGAGGCTTCGGAGCACGCGGTAGACGTCGATCGGGTGCGCCGCGGCATCCTGTTCGAACCGCTGCGAGATCACGACCTGGAAGACGTCGCCCTCGTGGATGTAGTGCTTCGACCGCTCGACCGCGGCGAGGAAGTCGGTCTTCTCGGTGCGGTACCGGGGCTCCGGTGCGCGGGCGAGGTCGATCTCCGCGAGGTAGGCCTCGGCGGGCTCGGCGAGTGCCGCCTGGAGGCGGTCGAGACGGACCTGCGCGTCGGCCCAGAGCGCCTCGGGCGTCTCGCCGAGGTCGTTGAGCACCGACGCGACGAGCTGCACGGTGCCCGTGCGGTGGTCGATCACGACGAGTTCGGAGACGAACGCGAACGCCTGCCCGGGCACGGAGAAGTCGGCCGGCGGCCGGTTCGGCAGGTGCTCGATCTGCCGGATCGCCTCCCAGCCGATGAAGCCGACGAGCCCGCCGGTGAGCGGCGGAGCGCCCGGGACATCCTCGGTCGCCCACCGCTCGTAGAGCGCCTCGAGCGCGGCCAGCGGGGCCAGGTCCTCGGATGCCTCGCCGAGGGCGCGCGCGCGCGACAGCCCCGTGTCGATCCAGTCCACCGTGCCGTCGCGCTCGGTGAGCACGCCGTACGACGCGGCGCCGACGAACGAGTAGCGCGACCAGATGCCGCCCTGCTCGGCGGACTCGAGCAGGAACGTGCCGGGGCGATCGCCCGCGAGCTTGCGGAAGATGCCGACGGGCGTCTCGCCATCGGCGAAGAGCTCGCGGACGACCGGCACGACGCGGCGGCCCGGCAGCAGCCTGACGAAGTCGTCGAAACGGGTGGTGGCGGTGCGCGAGTCCGTCATCGTGCTCCTCCGTGCGGGGCGGCGGGGTCGGGGTCGGATGTGCCGGCGACGACGTCCAGCGGGTCGCCGTCGAAGCAGGTGCGGGTTCCGGTGTGGCAGGCGACCCCGACCTGCTCGACCTTCACGAGCAGTGCGTCGGCGTCGCAGTCGAGCGCGGCGGCCCTCACGTACTGGGCGTGCCCGGACGTGTCGCCCTTGCGCCAGTACTCCTGCCGCGAGCGCGACCAGAACGTCACCCGACCCTCGGTGAGGGTGCGTCGCATGGCCTCGCGGTCCATCCACCCGAGCATGAGCACCTCGCCGGTGTCCCACTGCTGGATGATCGCGGGCAGCAGGCCGTCGGCGTTGAACGCGGCGCGGTCGACCGCGGTGGCATCCGGTGCCCAGGCCTCGGTCTCGAACTCGAGCTCCTCATCGCCGGTCGCGGTCATCGCACGATCCTTCCGTCGGCCGCGAGCGCCCGCTTGACGTCGCCGATCGTGAGCTCGCCATTGTGGAACACGGATGCTGCGAGCACGGCATCGGCACCGGCCGCGATCGCCGGGGCGAAGTGCTCGACGGCGCCCGCGCCGCCCGAGGCGATGACGGGCACGCTCGAGAGCTCGTGCATCAGCGCGACGAGCTCGAGGTCGAAGCCGGCCTTGGTGCCGTCGGCGTCGATCGAGTTGACGAGCAGTTCGCCCGCGCCGAGCTCGATCGCGCGCCGCGCCCACTCGAGCGCGTCGAGGTCGGTCTCGGTGCGGCCGCCGTGGGTCGTCACGACGAAGCCCGAGTCGGTGCGTCCGGAGCGCTTGACGTCGAGCGAGAGCACGCACACCTGCGCTCCGAACCGGTCGGCGATCTCGCCGATGAGCTCGGGGCGCGCGATGGCGGCGCTGTTCACGCCGATCTTGTCGGCGCCGTGGCCCAGCAGGCGCGCGACATCCTCGTCGGAGCGGACGCCGCCGCCCACGGTCAGCGGGATGAAGACCTGCTCGGCGACCTGCTGCACCATGTCGTACGTCGTGGAGCGGTCGTCGACGGTCGCGGTGACGTCGAGGAACGTGAGTTCGTCGGCGCCCTGCTCGGCATAGCGCGCGGCGAGCTCGACGGGGTCGCCCGCATCGCGCAGGTTCAGGAAGTTGACGCCCTTCACGACGCGGCCGCCGGCCACGTCGAGGCATGGGATCACGCGGACGGCGAGGCTCATGCGCCGCTCCCTACAGCCGCGCCGCGTGGATCGCGCTGACCAGGATGGCGCGCGCGCCGAGCGCGTACAGCTCATCCATGACGTGGTTCATCTCGGTGCGCGGGATCATGACGCGCACGGCGACCCACTCGGGGTCGTGCAGCGGTGACACGGTCGGCGACTCGAAGCCGGGCGCGACGTCGGTCGCGGCCTCGAGCTGCGCCACGGGCACGTCGTAGTCGACGAGCACGTACTGCCTGGCGACGAGCACGCCCTGCAGTCGCCGCACGAGGGTCTGCGTGCCGGGCTTCTCGACGCCCGAGCCGATGAGCACGGCCTCGGACTCGAGGATCACCGGCCCGAAGATGTCGAGGCCGGCCTTGCGGAGCGTCGAACCGGTCGAGACGACGTCGGCCACGGCGTCGGCGACGCCGAGTCGCACGGCGGACTCCACCGCGCCGTCGAGCTTGACGAGCTTGGCGGTCACGCCCTGCCGGGCGAGGAAGTCGCCGACGAGGCCCGGGTAGCTGGTGGCCACGCGCACGCCCTCGAGGGCGGCGAGATCCGTGTACGCGCCGGGGGCGCCGGCGAACCGGAAGGTGGAATCGCCGAACCCGAGCGGCGCGATCTCGGTCGCCTCCGAGCCCGAGTCGAGCAGCAGGTCGCGCCCGGTGATGCCGACGTCGAGCGCGCCCGAGCCGACGTACGTCGCGATGTCGCGCGGTCGGAGGTAGAAGAACTCGACCCCGTTGCGGGGGTCGGCGACGATGAGCTCCTTGGGGTCGCGACGACCGGTGTACCCGGCCTCGTAGAGCATCTGCGCGGCGGTCTCGGCGAGCGAGCCCTTGTTGGGCACGGCGATTCGGAGCATTCCCTGGCTTTCGTGTCGACGGAACTGGTCTGCGGTCATGTGCGTGATCACAGATGTCGGTAGACGTCGGCCGGGGTCAGTCCCTTCGCGAGCATGAGGACCTGGAGGTGGTAGAGCAGCTGCGAGATCTCCTCCGCCGTCTCGGCGTCGCTCTGGAACTCGGCGGCCATCCAGACCTCGGCCGCCTCCTCGACGATCTTCTTGCCGATGGCGTGCACGCCGGCGTCGAGCTGCCGGACGGTGCCGCTGCCGTCGGGGCGGGTGCGGGCTTTGTCCTCGAGCTCGACGAAGAGTTCGTCGAAGGATTTCACCCGTCCAGCCTACCGATGCGCGTGCGGGTGCGACGCCACGGCGTCGCGCAGGAGCGCGATCTGGTCCTCGGGCACGCCGCGGAACACGGCGGAGCCCGCGACGAACGTGTTCGCGCCCGCCGCGGCGGCGATGCCGATCGTGTCGGCGGAGATGCCGCCGTCGACCTGCAGCCAGACGTCGAGCCCGGCGTCGGACACGGCGTCGGCGACGCGCGCGAGCTTGGGCATGGTCTCGGGCATGAACGACTGGCCGCCGAAGCCGGGCTCGACCGTCATGACGAGCACCTGGTCGAACTCGTGGAGCAGCTCGAGGAACGGGTCGACGGGCGTGCCGGGCTTCAGGGCGATGCCGGCGCGCGCGCCGATGTCGCGCAGGCGACGTGCGAGCGAGATCGGGTCGCGCGTGGCCTCGGCGTGGAACGTGACCGACGCTGCCCCGGCTTCGGCGTAGCCGGGTGCCCAGCGGTCGGGGTCCTCGATCATGAGGTGCACGTCGAGCGGGATCGGCGTGACCTCGACGAGGCGCTCGACCATCGGCAGGCCGAACGTGAGGTTCGGCACGAAGTGGTTGTCCATGATGTCGACGTGCACGAGGTCGGCGCTCGAGATGCGGCCGAGCTCGCGCTCGAGGTTCGCGAAGTCGGCCGCGAGGATGCTCGGGTTGATACGCGTGGGCATGGTGTCGAGCCTACCGGCGCGCCGATGGCCGGACGTGCTCAGCGCTTGCGCACGAGCGCGATGAACATCGCGTCGGTGCCGTGCCGGTGCGGCCACAGCTGGACCGTGCGGCCGTCGCCGGCGAGGTCGAGCGGATGCCGCGACAGCCCCTGCACGACCGAGGCCGTGTCGAGCTGCTCGGCCTCGGCTCCCCACCGCTCGAGCGCGCGGCCGAGGGTGCCGTGCGTCTCGGCGGTGTGCGGCGAGCACGTGACGTAGGCGAGCACGCCGCCGGGGGCGAGCGCGCGGAACGCGGCATCCGCCAGTTCGCCCAGCAGCGCCGTGAGCTCGGCGACGTCGGCCGGCGCCTTGCGCCAGCGGGCCTCGGGGCGGCGCCGGAGCGCGCCGAGCCCGGTGCACGGCGCGTCGAGCAGGATCCGGTCGAACCCGCCGGGTGCGCCGAGCGCGGCCGGGTCGAGATCGCGGCCGTCGGCCTCGTGCACGGGCACGTCGAGCGGGACGGCCGCGATCGCACGGCGCACGAGCTCGGCCCGGGCCGGGACGACCTCGTTCGCGACGAGCGCGGCGCCCCCGGCGCGCGCCTCAGCCGCGAGCAGCGCGGTCTTGCCGCCGGGTCCGGCGCAGAGGTCGAGCCACCGCTCGCCCTCGCGCACGGGCGCGACGCGGCTGAGCGCGAGCGCCGCGAGCTGCGAGCCCTCGTCCTGCACGCGCACCCGGCCGTCGTGCCGCTCGACGACGCGGAGCGGCTCGTCGGCGGTCAGGCCGACCGGCGAGTAGCGGTCGGGCTCGCCGAGCGCGTCGGCGTCGTCGACGAGTCCGGGCAGCGCTGCGAGGTTCACGCGCGGCGACGCGTTGTCGGCCTCGAGCAGCGCGACGAGCTCGTCGCCTCGGCCCTCGCGCTCGAGCGCGGCGCGGAGGGCGCGCACCACCCAGACGGGATGCGAGTGCACCGCGGCCAGCGCCCGGTCGGGCGAGCCGGCCTCGTCGGCGACGAGTTCGCGCCATCCGTCGGCCTCGCGGCGGGAGACGGTGCGGAGGACCGCGTTGACGAACCCGGCGGCCTGCGGGGCCACGCGACGCGCGAGCGCCACCGACTCGTTCACCGCGGCGTGCGTGGCGACGCGCGTCGACAGCAGCTGGTGGGCGCCGAGCCGCAGCACGTCGAGCACCGGGGGGTCGATCGCATCGACCGAGCGCCCCGCCGCGAGCGCGAT
>DASTQT010000464.1:0-2962 GCA_035761605.1 Agromyces sp.
CGTGGCCGGGACCCGTGCCCTCCGGCGCCGACGACCCCGTCAGTCGGCGAGCGCGGGATCCGCCGTCAGTTCGACGGTCGCCCACACGTCGAACGGCAGCGGGGCGAGCGCCGCGATGACCGCGCGGCGCACCTCGTCCTCCTCGCCGATCGTGGCGGTGTCGTGATCGAGCACGAAGACGACGTCGACATAGAGCTTCGCGCCGAGCTTCGTGGAGCGGACCTCGGGCCCGGGCAGGTCGAAGCGTCCGGTGACGCCGTCGACCGCGCGCTCGATCGCGAGCAGCGTGTGCCCGTCGGGCACGCCCTCGAGCAGCTCGTTGAGGCCGTGGCGCAGCATCCGCACCGGCATGGGCGCGATGAGCGCGCACGCGACGAGCACCAGCACCGGGTCGACGTAGTCGAGCGGCCACTCGATCGCCATCGCGTACAGCACGAGCGCGAGGCCCGCGCCGATGGCCGTCACGAGGTTCCGGATGCCGCCGCCGTTCCACTGCAGCGCCTCGGCGGCGATCAGGTCGCTGCCGGCGCCGTTGCGCCGGAGCCACGCCGCGAACACGAGGGACGCGACCGCCGCGACCAGCGCGTAGCCCGCGACCACCCCGGCCGCCACGCGCTGCCCGCCGTCGAGGATCACGATGACCGCGTCGGCCGCGGCGAACACGATCGTCGCGGCCATCGCGAGCCCCTGCACGAGGACGACGAGCGGCGTGAGGCCGTCGCGACCGTACGGGTAGCGCTCGGTCGGTCCGGCGTCCGCCGCCCGGGACGCGCGCAGTGCGAGCCACGACATGGCGATGCCGATCACGCCGAAGGCGCCGTCGAGCACGAGCACCCGCGAACTCGCCCACACGCCGAGGCCGATCGCCGCGAGCGAGAGCACGGTCGCGATCCACATCGACGCCTTGAGCCCGCGCTCCTCCGCGATGGCCATCTCGACGGATGCCGCGGCCGTCGTGCCGCCCGTCGCCGGTCCCATCGTCATCGACCCGACCTCCTCGTTCCCTACGAATCCTCGACTGCCATCGCGTCCGCGCCGCTCAGAACGGCCACACGAGCGGCACGTACAGCACCGACACCACGAGGAACAGCAGCAGCAGCGGAAGCCCGAGCTTCCAGTAGTCGCCGAAGCGATACGCGCCCGGCTCGAGCACCATCGTGTTCGCCGGCGTCGCGACGGGCGTCAGGAACGACGCCGCGCCCGACACCGACAGCGCCATCATGAACGGCAGCACCGACACCCCGAGGTCGGCCGCGACGACGACCGCGATCGGCGCCACGATGAGCACGGTCGCGGTGTTCGAGATGAGCTGGCCGAGCACCACGGTGAGCACGCACATCGCCAGCAGCGCCGCGTAGGGCGACGCGTCGCCGATGAGCTCGAGCAGGCCGCCCGCGATGAGGTCGGCCGTGCCGGTCTCGACGAACGCGGTCGAGAGCGGGATCATCCCGCCGACGAGCAGCACCGTGGTCCATGACACGCTGCGGTAGGCCTGCGTCGGCGTCAGCACGCGCGTGAGCACGAGGGCGGATGCCGCGAGCAGCCCCGCGATCGCAGGCGGCACGATGCCCGTTGCGAGCATGAGCACCATCGCGGCGAGCACCGCGATCGCCCGCTTCGCGCCGACGCCGAGCGGCACCGACCGCCGCACCTCGGAGGGACGGTCGACGACGAGGACGTCGTCCCCGGCGGTGTTGCGCTCGAGCAGCTCCCACGGACCCGACAACAGGAGCGTGTCGCCCGCCTGCAGCGTCGAGTCTGTGCCGCGGAGGTCCTCGCCGCCGCGCTGCACCGCGAGCACGACGAGGTCGCCGCTGGGCGTCGCCATCCCGGGGAACAGGTGCTGCCCGATGAGCTCCGAGCGCGGCGCGACGACCACCTCGGCGACACCGCGGCGCACGCCGATCAACTCGGTGCCCTCGGGCACGGCGTAGTGCTCGCGCAGCGTGCGCGCGTGCGTCGCGAGGTCCTGCGGCAGCGTCGTCGGCGCGCGTTCCGGCAGGAGCCGCCTGCCGAAGACGGCGATGATCAGGATGGTGCCCGCGACGAGCGGCACGCCCACCAGCCCGAACTCGAAGAACGCGAAGGGGCGCGCCCCGGCATCCGCCGCGGTCTCGCTCACGATGATGTTGACGGGCGTGCCCGTGAGCGCGAGCAGCGCCCCGGCGTGCGCCGAGAACGCCAGCGGCATGAGCATCTGCGAGGGCGCGATGCCGGCGCGCGACGCGACGACCACCACGACCGGGATGAGGGCCGCGACCGCGCCGTTCACGCTGATGAGCGCGGTGACGGCCGCCACGAGCAGGCACACGACGACGAGCAGCGGCCTGCGGCGCGTGCCCGCGCGCCCGATGACCTGCTGCCCGGCCCACGCCGTCACGCCGGTCGCGTCGAGCGCTTCGCTCACGACGAAGAGCGTGGCGATGAAGATGACCGTCGGGTCGCCGAACCCGGCGAGCGCCTGCCCGAGGTCGAGCACGCCCGTGGCCCAGAGCGCGACCGAGACGCCGATCGCGACGATGCCGAGCGGCACGCGGTTGGACAGGAACGCGACGACGGCGAGCGCGAGGATGACGAGCGTCGTCGCCACGGGGTCCATTGGCACAGACTAGCCGCGCGCCATCCGCCCGCCACCCCCTGATCGCGTGGATCTATCGCGGCACCGCCTCGCCGGGATACTGTCTGATCAGTCACCCCCGGCGCGACGCCGGGGACGCTTTCGGGGGGCGAGATGAGTTCGGGCACGCATGCGGCCGGTTCCACCCAGACGACGGATGTCGCGGCGACGGCCTCCTGGCTGCCGCTGATCGTCGTCGTGCTGACCCAGATCCAGGCGTCGTTCGCCGTGAACGCCCTGACGGTGTCGATGGCGGGCATCACGACCGACCTCGACACGGCCGCCTCGTCCGTCGGCATCGCGATCACCGCGGGAACGTTCTCGATGGCCGCGTTCATCCTGCTC
>DASTQT010000465.1:0-3032 GCA_035761605.1 Agromyces sp.
GATCGCGTCGGAGCCGTCGAGCATCCCCTCGGTCTCGCGGTACGGCGAGGCCACCGAGCCGCAGTCGAGGTGGTCGCGGCCGATCACGATCGGCGCCTTGAGCTCGCCGCTGCGCACCATCTCGTTGAACTTCAGCCCGGCGAGGTGGCGCTCGCCGTAGCCGAGCCAGCAGATCCGCGCCGGGAGGCCCTGGAACGCGACCCGTTCGCCGGCCATCGTGATCCAGCGACGCAGCCGCTCGTTGTCGGGGAAGAGCTCGAGGATCGCGCGGTCGGTGGCCGCGATGTCGGCGGGGTCGCCCGAGAGCGCGGCCCAGCGGAACGGGCCCTTGCCCTCGCAGAACAGCGGCCGGATGTAGGCCGGCACGAAGCCGGGGAACTCGAAGGCCCTGGCGAAGCCGCCCTTGCGCGCCTCGTCGCGGATCGAGTTGCCGTAGTCGAACACCTCCGCGCCGGCGTCCATAAAGCCGACCATCGCCTCGACGTGGCGGGCCATCGACTCCCGCGCCATCTCGGTGAGACCGGCAGGGTCCTTGGCACGCAGGGCGGCCCAGTCGTCGAACGCGACCCCGGAGGGCAGGTAGTACAGCGGGTCGTGTGCGGAGGTCTGGTCGGTGACGATGTCGATCGGCGCGCCCTGCGCGAGCAGCTGCGGCACCAGGTCAGCGGCGTTGCCGAGGACGCCGATGGACAGCGGCTCGCGCGCGTCGCGGGCCTCGACCGCCATCCGCAGCGCCTCGTCGAGCGAGGGCGCCTGCACGTCGAGGTACCGGTGCTCGAGGCGCCGCTTGATCCGCGAGTCGTCGCACTCGATGCAGATCGCGACCCCGTCGTTCATGGTGACCGCGAGCGGCTGGGCACCACCCATGCCGCCGAGGCCGGCGGTCAGCGTGATCGTCCCCGCCAGGGAGCCTTCGGTGGTCGCGCCTGTCGAGACCACGCGCTTCTCGGCGGTGAGCTTGTCGGCGACCGCCGCGAACGTCTCGAACGTGCCCTGCAGGATCCCCTGCGTGCCGATGTAGATCCACGAGCCGGCCGTCATCTGGCCGTACATCGTCAGACCGAGCTCCTCGAGCCGCCGGAACTCCTCCCAGCTGGCCCAGTCGCCCACGAGGTTGGAGTTCGCGATCAGCACGCGCGGCGCCCACTCGTGGGTGCGCATGACGCCGACCGGCTTGCCCGACTGCACGAGCAGCGTCTCGTCGTCGGCGAGGGTGGTCAGCGTGCGCACGATGGCGTCGTAGGCCGGCCAGCTCCTCGCGGCCTTGCCGGTCCCGCCGTACACGACGAGGTCCTCGGGGCGTTCGGCCACGTCGGGGTCGAGGTTGTTCATCAGCATCCGCAGTGGCGCCTCGGTCTGCCAGCTCCGGGCGGTGAGCTGGGCACCCTGGGCGGCCCGCACGACCCGGTTCGTCGGTGACGGCTCGTGGGTCTCGCGCGGGGGTGTCGCAGACGAATCGGTCATCGGAGCTCTCCAATCGTGTTCTCGACGGCCGTGACGACGGCGCCGGTGCGCACGAGCTCCACGGTCTGCTCGATCTCGGGTGACAGGTGGCGGTCGGGGCCGGGGCCGGGGATGGTCCGGCGGAGCAGGGTGAGTACGGCGGCCGTGGCCGGCGCCGGCTCGAGGGGTGCCCGGAGGTCGAGGGCGCGGGCCGCGGTGAGCACCTCGATCGCGACGACGCGCGCCAGCCCGTCGACGGACCGGCGGAGCTTGCGGGCGGCGGACCAGCCCATCGAGACGTGGTCCTCCTGCATCGCGCTCGACGGGATCGAGTCGACGCTCGCGGGGGCGGCGAGGCGCTTCATCTCCGAGACGATCGCGGCCTGGGTGTACTGCGCGATCATGTGCCCCGAGTCGACGCCGGGGTCGTCGGCGAGGAACGGCGGGAGCCCGTGGCTACGGGCCTTGTCGAGGAACCGGTCGGTGCGCCGCTCGGAGATCGAGGCGACGTCGGCGGCGGCGATCGCGAGGAAGTCGAGGACGTAGGCGACCGGGGCGCCGTGGAAGTTGCCGTTGGACTCGACCCGCCCGTCGTCGAGCACGACCGGGTTGTCGATCGCGGAGTCGAGCTCGCGCGCGGCGACCATGGCGGCGTGGTCGACGGTGTCCCGCGCCGCGCCGTGGACCTGCGGCGAGCAGCGCAGCGAGTAGGCGTCCTGCACCCGGTTGCAGTCCGGCCCGCGATGGCTCGCGACGACCCCGGAGTCGGCGAGGATCCGGCTGAGGTTGTCCGCCGACGAGGCCTGGCCCGGGTGCGGCCGGAGCGCCTGGAGGTCGGCGGCGAAGACCCGGTCGGTGCCGAGCTGGGCCTCGACCGACATCGCAGCGGCCACGTCCGCCGTACGCAGCAGCATCCGCAGGTCCGCGATCGCCATGACCAGCATGCCGAGCATGCCGTCGGTGCCGTTGATCAGCGCGAGGCCCTCCTTGGCGGCCAGCTCGACCGGCGCCAGGCCCGCGGCTCGGAGCGCGTCGGCAGCGGGCATCAGCGTGCCGTGCGCGTCCCGGACGTCGCCCTCGCCCATCAGGGCGAGCGCGCAGTGCGCGAGCGGGGCGAGGTCGCCGGAGCAGCCGAGCGAGCCGTACTCCTTCACGACCGGTGTGATGCCGTGGGTCAGCATCGCCGCCATCGTCTGCGCGGTCTCGAGACGGATGCCGGTGTGGCCGGTGGCCAGGGTCGACAGCCGCAGCAGCATCAGCGCGCGGGTCACCTCGCGCTCAACCTCCGGGCCGCTGCCCGCGGCGTGTGAACGGACCAACGAGCGCTGGAGCTGGGTGCGGCTCTCGGCCGGGATGTGCCTGGTGGCCAGGGCGCCGAAGCCGGTCGAGATGCCGTACGCCGGCGTGGGTGCTGCCGCGAGCTCCTCGACAGCGGCGCGGGCCTTCTCGATCGCGGCCACGGCGTCGTCGGTCAGCTCGACGGCGGCGCCGTCACGGGCGACGGAGAGGACATCCTCGAAGGAGACGGGGCCGACCCCGACGTGCACGACTGTCATGCGCCCATTCCACTGCCTCGCGGCGTCCGCGGC
>DASTQT010000466.1:0-5311 GCA_035761605.1 Agromyces sp.
CCGGCTGGACGGCGCGGGCGAGATCCGCACCTTCTTCACCGTGTCGATCCGGCTCATGTTCCCCGCGCTCATCACGGTGTTCCTGTTCCAGTTCGTGACCATCTGGAACAACTTCTTCCTGCCGCTGATCATGCTGCGCAGCGAGGAGCTGTTCCCCGTCACGTACGGCCTCTACGCCTGGAACTCGACCATCAACCAGTTCCCCGAGCTGCGCACCTACGTGCTCGTCGGGTCGCTGCTGTCGATCATCCCGCTGATCATCACGTTCCTGCTGCTTCAGCGCTACTGGCGCACCGGCCTCGGCGCCGGCTCACTGAAGTAGACACCCCGCCCGGGGGCATCCGGGTCGAAACACCCCACCGAGAAGAGGAAACCCAATGCGTCACACGAAACGAGCGGTCACCGCAGCCCTGCTCACCTCCGCCGCGCTCGCCCTGACCGGGTGCGCCGCCGGCGACGCGTCGTCCGACGGCGACGCGGCCGCCGCGTCGTGCGAGCCCGCCGGCGAGGACGTCACGCTCGAGTTCACGAGCTGGATCCCCGGCATCGAGGACGCCGTCGCGGCATGGAACGAGGAGAACCCCGACATCCAGGTCGAGGTGCAGACCGGCCCGAACGGCAACTCCGGCACGTACCAGAATTTCTTCAACCAGCTCGAGGCCGGGAACGCGCCCGACCTGGGCCAGATCGAATACGACGCGCTGCCGAACTTCCGCGTGCAGGACGGCCTCGAGAACCTCGCCGCGTGCGAGGACGTCGTCGCCGCCGAGGACCAGTTCCTCGACTGGACGTGGGGCCAGGTCTCGCTCGGCACCGAGGACGAGGTGTACGGCATCCCGCAGGACCAGGGCCCGATGGCGCTGTTCTTCCGCAGCGACCTGTTCGAGCAGAACGGCATCGCCGTGCCCACCACGTGGGAGGAGTACCGCGATGCCGCGGTGAAGGTGCGCGAGGCCGGCGGCTACATCACCAACTTCTCGCAGACCGACATCAACCAGTTCGCGGGCTTCGTGTGGCAGGCCGGCGGCCAGTGGTTCGGCAACGACGGCGACGCGTGGAGCGTCGAGCTCACGAGCGACGAGTCGGCGAAGGTCGCCGAGTACTGGCAGGACCTCATCGAGAACGACCTCGTCTCGACCTACCCGGCCTGGACGGACGAGTGGAACAACGCCTACAACTCCGGCGAGGTGTGGACCTGGAATTCCGCGGTCTGGGGCGCCAACTCGATCCTGTCGGGCGCACCCGACACGGCCGGCAACTGGTCGGTCGCCCTCGCTCCGCAGTGGGAGGACGGCGGAGACGCCGCCGGCAACTGGGGCGGCTCGTCGATCGCGGTCTTCAAGGGAACCGACCACCTCTACGAGGCGGCGAAGTTCGCGCTCTGGCTGAACACCTCGGATGAGGCGCTCACCATCCTGAACGAGCAGGCGCAGATCTACCCGGCCACCGAGGCCGGCCTGGAGCTGCCCGTGCTCAAGGAGGGCGTCGAGTTCTACGGCGGCCAGGCGATCTACGACGTGTTCGCCGAGGCGTCGGCGCAGGTGAGCCCCGACTTCGTGTGGGGTCCGACCATGACGCAGACGTACGCCGACGTGTCCGACGGCTTCAAGGCCGCCGCGTCCGGGAGCGGCACGCTCATGGACGCGCTGGAGAAGGGCCAGCAGTCGACCATCGACGCGCTCGAGGCGCAGTCGATCCCCGTCGCGGAGTAGCTCCGCTTCGCGGAGCGTTCCGAGCCGCGGGCGCCGGCACATCGGCCCCGCGGCTCGGGCGCGTCACTCGTCCAGACGTGCGGGATGATGGGGCATGACCCTTCCGCTGCCCGGTGCCACGCCTGAGCCCGAGGGCGTCGCCGGCGAAACCTACGGCGCCGCGCTGGTGGCGGCGGATGGCGCGACGCGCGACGCCGTCGTCGGCGTGCTTCGCGACATCCGCTTCACCGGCTGGATCGCTCCGCCCGACGGCGGCTGGATCGTCGCGATCGGCGACCCGGGCGACGGCACGGTCGCGGCGGACCGCCGCGGAGTGCTCGAGGTCGCCGCCGTGCTCGCCGACCGGCTCGGAACGACCGCGTTCGCCGTGCGGGTGCGCCGGGACCGCCAGCTCGTGCTCGCCGCGTGGCGCGGATCCGAGGAACTCGGCCGGTACTCGAGCGACCCGTCGGATGAGCCGGGCGCTGACGAGCAGGTGCTCGGCGAGCCGTACGGCGCCGACCATGCCGACGCCTTCGCGCTCGCGGCCGGACGCTCGGACGCGGCCGAGGAACTCGCGGACGTGCTCGCCGAGGAGCTCGATCCCGACAGCGTGTTCGAATCCGAACGCCTCGCGCGCGTGCTCGGACTGCTCGGGATGCCACGCTGGCTGGTCGCGTCGGCGTCGCTGCCGCGCGACATCCCGACGGGGCCGGGCGCGCGCGAGGTGGTCCGGCTCGGGGCGGGCGAGCCGGGTGCGATGGGCCGGCTCCGCGGCCGTGCGGCAGCCGCAGCGCGGCGTCGGATGGCACCTCCGCCCGCGATCGCGGAGCCGCCACGCTCCGACGACCTCGGCATCGATCCCTGGCTCCTGTGATGCGCCGCTGGGAGGCGCGACGCGCGCGATCGGGTCTGGCCGCGAAGCGCGGCCGGGAGTAGCATCGCCCGCACCTGCCGGTCCGACACCCCATCTGGAGGTCACCGTGAGCATGACCCTCGACGAACTGCCCGCCGTCGCCGAATGCTCGGTGATGGGGTGTTCGTACAACGACCACTCGCACTGCCACGCCGCCGCGGTCACGATCGCCGGCTCCGTCGGCGACGCCGAGTGCGCGACGTTCATCCCGCTGGGCACGAAGGGCGGGCTCGACAAGGTGATCAGCCACGTCGGCGCGTGCCAGCGCTCGGAGTGCGTGCACAACGACTCGCTCGAGTGCACCGCCGCGTCGGTGCGGGTGGGCCCCGGCGCCGACGACGCCGACTGCCTCACCTACGAACCGCGCTGACGCGGCCGTTCTGCTGTGAGCGGAGGGCGCTGTCGTGCGGCGCGTCGGTTGCGTAGTCTCGCGGCATGGGCAGGCTGATCGAGTTCCCGTATCCTGAGGTGCCGCGCTCGGGGAAGCCGCTCTGGCGGCACGTGCTGGGCGAAGTGCTGCGCAGTGAGCGCCTCGAACAGGAGCGCATCCTCACCGAGGTCGCTGCGACCGCCGGCGTTTCCCCGCAGTACCTCTCCGAGGTGGAGCGCGGTCTCAAGGAGGCCTCCTCCGAGGTGCTCGGCGCGGTCGCCGACGCGCTCGGGCTCGACCTCGCCGACGTCGTGGCGCGGGTCGCGGGGCGGCTCGAGCGCCTGGCGCCCGAACGCCGGCACTCCGACGAGGGCGACGCCCACCGGTCGGCTCCCCAGCTCCCGATCACGGTCTCCGTGCCGCCGGCCGGGCCGCCGCGGCCCGGCGGCTCCGTCGCCGACGTGTTCCTCCTCGCCGCCTGAACGCCTCAGTTGACCAGTGCCCGGGCAGCGAGCACGTGGTCCGCGAGCCCGTACTCCACGGCGGCCTGCGCCGGCAGGATGAGGTCGCGGTCGGTGTCGACGCGGATCGCCTCCGCCGAGCGGCCGGTGCCCGCCGCGAGCGCCGCCTCGAGCTCGGCGCGCACGCGCAGCACCTCGTCGGCGTGCAGGATGAGGTCGGGCACCGTGCCGCGTCCCTGCGTCGACGGCTGGTGCAGCGTCACGGTGCTGTGCGGCAGCATCGAACGCCGACCGCGCGTGCCGCCGGCGAGCAGCACCGCCGCAGGTCCGCCGGCTCGGCCGACGCACGTCGTCGCGACATCCGGCCTGATGTGCCGCATGGTGTCGTAGACCGCGAGCGCCGCACTCGGCGAGCCGCCGGGCGAGTTGACGTACAGGCTGATCGGGGCCTCGTTCGACTCGGCCGCCAGGTGCAGGAACTGCGCGATGAGCACGTTGGCGACGCCGTCGTCGATCTCGGTGCCGAGGTAGACGATGCGCTCCGACAAGAGCCTGCTGTACACGTCGAGCGACCGCTCGACGCCGCCGCGCTTCTCGACGACGTAGGGAATGGCGTACGAGCTCATGCCGGCACCCCCAGCCCGGCGACGGCGCGCGGCTCGACGGGGAAGAGCTCATCGAAGCGGTGCGCGACGCGGTCGATGAAGCCGTAGTCGACGGACTGCTCGGCGGTGTACCAGCGGTCGCGCAGCGAGTCCTGCCGGACGCGCTCGATCGGCTGCCCCGTGCGCTCGGCGATGAGCCCGAGCACGGTGTCGCGCGTGTGTCGCAGGTCGTCGGCCTGCAACTCGACGTCGACGGCCGTGCCGCCGATGCCCGCGGAGCCCTGGTGCAGCAGGATGCGGGCGTGCGGCAGCGCGACGCGCTTGCCCGGCGTTCCCATCGTGAGCAGGAACTGCCCGGCGCTCGCGGCCATGCCGATCGCGATGGTCGCCACGTCGTTCGGGATGGCGCGCATCACGTCCATGATCGCCAGCATTGCGGGTACCGACCCGCCCGGCGAGTTGATCCAGAGGCGGATGTCACGGCGCGGGTCGTCGGCGGCAAGGGAGACGAGCTGCGCGCAGATGCGGTTGCCGCCCGCCTGGTCGAGCTCGTCGCCGAGCACGACGATGCGTTCGTGGTGCAGGCGGCGGACGAGTTCGTGGTCGATGGGCTGGACGGGTGGGTTCTCGTGTTCGCTCATGGGCCCAGCCTGCGGCGCCCGGTGCCGTCGCGGGCCGGATGCCGCTCACGGCAGTGCTGCCCTGAGCGGAGCGGTCGCGCGAGGTAGATTGACTGCACGGGAGGTCTCCCGATGCGAAGGGGGCATCGTGTTCGACATCCACCGGGAGTGCGTGACGGCACCATGATCTCGAGCGCCCGAGCCCGGTCCGACACCACCACGGACGTACTCCAACCGTACGTGGCCCGCTTGGTGCGCTACTGGGATGAGGAGACGCCCGGGAGACTGCACCGGCCGGTCGAGGGCAGCATGGCGCTGGTCGACATCTCCGGCTTCACGCGGATGTCCGAACGGTTGGCGCGTCACGGCCACGTCGGCGCCGAGGAGGTCACCGAGGTCATCGACGGGACCTTCGGCAGGCTCCTCCCCGCCGCCTACGCCTTCGGGGCCAACCTGCTCAAGTTCGGCGGCGACGCCCAGCTGCTGTTGTTCACCGGGGACGACCACCACTTGAGGGCGGTGGCCGCGGCCGACGCGATGCGCACCGAGCTCCGCCGGATCGACGGGTTCGCGACGAGCGCCGGCAACGTGGCGCTCCGCATGTCGGTCGGGGTGCACAGCGGCACCTTCGACTTCTTCCTCGTCGGC
>DASTQT010000467.1:0-4966 GCA_035761605.1 Agromyces sp.
GCGATGCCCGCGAGGAACCGGTCGACCCGGTTGCCGTACGCGTCGCCCCAGGCGCCCACGTCGCCGCGCGGCGGCGCGTAGTCGACCGTGTCGATCGCGGCACCCGTGAGTCCGTCGAACACCGTGAGGAACTCCGGCCCCTGCAGCACGTAGCCCGAGCTGTTGCGGTGGTCGGCGGAGGCGTTGCCGAGGGGCTGGCCGACGCCGTCGACCGTGCCGTCCGCCGTCTTCATGACCACCTCTGCCTTCCCGTTCCCGTCGAGGTCGAATACCTGGAACTGCGTGTAGTGCGCGCCGGCCCGGATGTTCGGACCCAGGTCGATGCGCCAGAGCCGCGTGCCGTCGAGGCGGTACGCGTCGAGGAACACGTTGCCCGTGTAGCCCGCCTGCGAGTTGTCCTTCGCGTTCGACGGGTCCCACTTGACGATGAGCTCGTACGTGCCATCGCCGTCCACGTCGCCGACGCTCGTGTCGTTGGCGCTGTAGGCGTAGGGCTGGCCGTCCTTGGTGTACGAGTCGGCGGGCTTCTGCAGCGGCACCGAGCGGAACTGCTCGGCCCAGACGCCGAAGGGCTCGGTCTCGGTGACCTCGACGCCGTCGAGCACCTTGGTCACGAAGTACTCCGAGTCGGCCGTGCCGCCGGCGTCGAGCAGGTTCGTCGAGTCGCTGATCGGCTCGTCGGTGATGCGCGCGCCGTCGCGATAGACGTGGAACGCGATCGCGTCGGGATCGGTGCCGAGCATGCGCCATGACACCAGCACGCCGCCGTCGCCCTGCACCGCCGACGGTGCCCGGTCGAGGTACTCGGCCTGCCGCTGCAGCACGGTCGGGGCGGGCGTCTCGAACTCATCCGACGGCTCGGACGAGCCGCCGGCGCTCACGGCGACGACCCGGTAGAAGTACGGGATCGTCGTGAGCACGTCGGCATCGGTGAACCGCGCGGCCTCGGTGAGCCCGACGAGCTCGCCCTGCGCTCCCGGGACCTCCGAGCGGAAGACGAGGTAGTAGAGCGCGTCCACGGGCTGCGACCACGAGAGCTCGATCGAGCGCTTCTCGAGCCCCTCGAGCGTGAGGCCGGATGGCGCGCCCGGCGGGTCCACCGTCGGGTCGACGAGCGACGCGTCGACGGTGCCCGACGGCACCGACTCGAGCCCGGTCTGGTCGACCGCGGTCACGTGGTAGCGGTAGTCGAGCCCGATGCGGGCAGTCTCGTCGGTGAAGGCCGGCTCGTCGATCGCGGCGATGAGCTCCGGTGCGGACTGGTGCTCGCTCTGGCGGTACACCTTCCAGCTGAGGCCGTCCTCGTCGTCCCAGGCGAGCGAGACGGCCGGCGCGACCGGGTCGGCCGCGACATCCGTCACCTCGAGCCCGGTCGGGCCGAGCAGGATGGGCGTGATCTCGAGGCCGTTCAGGCGCGTGCCCGCGGCGGCGCCGTGGACGCGCACGTTCAGCTGCCCGTCGGTCACGAGCACCGGCCCGCGAACCGATTCGTTCACCGCGCCGCGCCCCGCGTTGCCCGAACCGAAGCTGCGACCCTCGAGGTCGAAGTTCGTGCGGGTCGAGCCGATCCAGTCGCCCGAGTACGTCTTGACCGAGTAGGTGCCGTTCGGCACGTCGAGCTGGAACTCGGCCGAGTCGCCCGGCAGCACGAAGTCGCGCTGCAGGTCGTTCGGCACGCCGCCCGTCGAGCCGCGGTCGCGATCGCCGAGGTGCGCGATCGCCGCGAAGCCGAAGCCGCGCTCCTCGCTGTACGCCTGGGTGCGGTTCGCCTCGGTGTAGCCCGCCATGACGGGCGAGCCGACCGGGCCGAAGTCGAACTTCCAGCGCGCCTGCTTCGTCGTGAAGGTGACGGTGTCGGATGGCGCGGAGTCGCCGCGCCCGTTCACCGCGACGACCCGGTAGCGGTACGTGGCGCCCTCGATGAGGCCCTGCACGATCGAGCTGGTCTGCGTGGTGGTGCCGACGAGCGACCACGTGTTCTCGGGATCGCCGACGAGCTGCCGGAAGACCTTGTAGATGTCGGCTGTCGCCGCGGCATCCCACTGGAGCACCGCACCCGCGTTCGAGATCGAGCCGGCGACGAGGTTCGTCGGGGCCGGCGGCACTTCGGCGGGCGGCTCGACGTCGACGACGGATGCCGCGAGCGGGTCGTCGAGCTCGCGCACGTCCTGCGCGACCAGGCGGGCCATCTGGATGGCGCCGTACTCCTGGAAGTGCGTGTCGTCGACGATGCCCGCCGGACGGTTCGGGAAGATGCCCGGATCGACGTGGAGGAACACGGCCTTGGACGCCTCCGGGCCGATCCCGTCGAGGTACGCGCGGCTGGACGCCGACAGGTCGACGAGCAGCACGTCCTCCTCGACCGCGAGCTCGGTCATCTTCGCCACGTACTCGGGGAAGCTCACGTTGAACAGCCCTGTCGTCGCGTCGAAGCTGCGCCGCGAGACCGGGGTCACCAACACCGGGGTGCCGCCGCGTTGGCGCACGCCGTCGACGTAGACGCGCAGGTACTCCTTGTAGTCGGCCGGGCTCGCGTACCGGTCGTCCACGCCCTGCGTGGCGTCGTTGTGGCCGAACTGCACGAAGAGGTAGTCGCCCGGACGCACCGCGCGGAGGATCTCGTCGAGCCGACCCTGGCTGATGAAGTTCTTCGAGCTGCGACCGCCGATCGCGTGGTTCGCGACGTTGACGCCGTCGCCGAGGAACCGGTCGATCATCTGGCCCCAGCCGGCCTGCGGGGCCCACGCGACGGGGTCGTACGTCTGCACGGTCGAGTCGCCCGCGAGGAACGCGGTCGGCTCGGCTCCGGCGAGGCGCGGCGCCTGGCGGGTGATGACGAGCGAGTTCAGCGCCGCGGCATCCCCCGTGATCTCCAGCGTGAGACGGCCGTCGACGAGCGCGATGGGGAACGACATCGCGAGGTACTCACCTGCGGCCTTCGGCGCGAGCTGCACCTTCGCCATCGACTCGGACGTGATCGCGATCGAGCTCGCGGCAGCCGCGTCGCCCGCGACGAGCGCGACGGAGTAGTCGCCCGCGGCGAGGTCGACCTCGAACGTGGCGCCCTGTGCGAGCACGAAGTCGCTGCGCAGCGCGTCGTCGCCGCCGCGGTCGACATCGGCCGGCGATGCGGTCGGCGCGACCGAGAACCCGTAGCCCCACTCCGCGTCGTAGGCGGTGCCGGATGTCACGGGCAGGGCGCCGTCGGCGACCACGCCCGGACCGAAGTCGAAGGTCACGGTGTCGCCCGCCGGCAGCGGGTCGGGCGCGTCGTACACGGGCGACTCGACGACGGCGGACGGCGCGGACGCACCGGCCTCGTTGCGCGCCGTCACGCGGTACGACCACGGCTGCCCCGTCTCAACGCCCTCGTCGACGAACCCCGGGGTCGTGACGGTGCCGAGCTCCGCGAAGACGCCGGCTGCGGCATCCGCTCGCTCGATCACGTAGTCGGCGGCGTTCGGCACCGCGCTCCAGGCGAGGATGACGCGCCCGCGCTCGACCTGGACGACCGCGACGTCGGCGGGCGCGGCCGGCGGCTGCAGGGCGGGGATCTCGCCGGACAGCGCCGGCGGCTCGCTGCGGGGCGACTCGAGGCCGTCCGCGCCGACCGCGCTCACCGAGTAGGCGTACGACACCCCGACCTCGACCGAGGCGTCGGCGTAGGCGGCGTCCGTCACCTCGGCGAGCTGTGCGGCGTCGCCCACGACGGGCAGGCCGCCCTCGTCGAGCGTCACCGGCGCGCGGTAGACGCGGTAGACGGATGCCGCGTCGACGGGTGTCCACGCCAGGTCGACGCCGTCGTGCGCGATGCGGGTGATCGCGACGTCGGCCGGCGTCGGCGGCGCGTCGGGCACGACCGGTTGCACGACGACGCCGTTCACATATGCGCCGACGCCGGAGCCGCTCAGGCCGATGGTGAGCTGGCTGTCGGCGACCGTCGTGCGGAACGTCTGCGACGCGACGGCCTGCCGGCTCGTGATGCGGCCGGCGTCGACGCCCTCGAGCTGCACGCTCGTCGCGGTGCTCGACGTGCCGGCGAGCTCATCGCCGGAGAGGACCGTGACGTCGTACGCGCCGTCCGGCACGTCGGCCAGGAACTGCCAGCTCGGACCCGCCACGAAGTCGTTGTTCACCGGGTCGATCGGCACGACGCTGCCGTCGGTGGTGCGCCACCGGGAGATGAGCGTGACGCCCGCGGCCGGCACGACGCCGAAGCCCGCCTCCGCGGAGTACGCGGTCGTGTGGGTCACCTGGAGGTGGCCGTCGGCGACCGGGCTCGTCGGCGTGCCGAAGTCGAACCGGAACGCGCCGTCGTCGGCGGGTTCGAGCCCGGCTGCGACGGCGGGCGTCGCGGTCAGCAGCGAGCCGGCGATCGCGAGTGCGGCGCCGGTCGCGATGGCGCGCGGCGCGCGGCGGCGTCGAGCCCGCGGCGTCGGGGTCGCGCTCGGCGGGTGCGCCGCCCGCGATGTCGGATTCAGCACATCGGCGCGGTCTGCGCGCGGGGATGGGTAGGGCACGGTTCCTCCTCGGACAGCACTGGCAAAGGACGCGCGCGACCGGGCGACGGCGCGGCGTCGCGCCATCCGTGTCACGCACTGAACCGGGCTCGTACGGACTCGCCCCCGGTCGGCCGCCTCGAATCGGAAAGCGCTCTCCGCAGCCGTGGGCGACATCCTGACACGTTTCTCGCCACCCTCACAAGAGGCACATCGAAGCCGCGCTCCCGCCCGCATCTTCACCGACCGAACGGCGCCAGGCGCCGCATCCTCCGGAAACGGCCGCGCCGACGTCGGCCGCACCGGGCTCGCCGCCCCCGCTCCCGCCCGAATTCCGCCCGAATTCCGCCCTTCTGCGGGTCCACTCGCTGAAATCCGGGAGTCGGGGTCGCCCCGCTCCCGCCCGAATTCCGCCCTTCTGCGGGGCCACCCGCAGAAATCCGGGAGTCGGGTCGCCCGGCGCGCAT
>DASTQT010000468.1:0-6963 GCA_035761605.1 Agromyces sp.
AGCCCCTTGAGATCACCGAATCCGCGGTCGCCGCGGCCGTCGACGCGGCGCTGGCCGCGATCGCCGCGGCCGGCGATTCGGCCGCGCTGAAGACCGTCCGCGCCGAGCACACGGGCGAGAAGTCCTCGCTCGCGCGCCTCAACGCGTCGCTGCGCACCGTGCCCAACGACCAGAAGGCCGCCCTCGGCAAGCTCGTGGGCTCCGCCCGCGGTCGCGTGAACCAGGCGTTCGCCGCTCGGGAGGCCGAGATCGTCGCGGCCGAGGCCGAGGCGCAGCTCGCGGCCGAGGCGGTGGACGTCACGGCGCTGCCGTCGCGCTTCAGGCCCGGCGCGCGGCATCCGCTCGCCCTGCTGCAGGACCGGGTGTGCGACGTGTTCACCGGCATGGGCTGGGAGATCGCGGAAGGCCCCGAGGTCGAGAGCGAGTGGTTCAACTTCGACGCGCTCAACTTCGACGCCGACCACCCGGCGCGCGCCATGCAGGACACGTTCTTCGTCGACCCGCCCGAGTCGCACCTCGTGCTCCGCACGCACACGAGCCCCGTGCAGGTGCGCTCCATGCTCGACCGCGAGGTGCCGATCTACGTGCTCGCGCCGGGCCGCGTCTACCGCACCGACGAGTTCGACGCGACGCACCTGCCCGTGTTCATGCAGTTCGAGGGCCTCGCCGTCGACAAGGGCCTCACCATGGCGCACCTCAGGGGCACGCTCGACCACTTCGTGAAGTCGATCTTCGGCGACGACGCGAAGGTGCGCCTGCGCCCCAGCTTCTTCCCGTTCACCGAGCCCTCCGCCGAGCTCGACTTCTGGCACCCGACCTTCAAGGGCGGCGCGCGCTGGATCGAGTGGGGCGGCTGCGGCATGGTGCACCCCAACGTGCTCCGTGCCGCGGGCATCGATCCTGAGGAGTACACGGGCTTCGCCTTCGGCATGGGCATCGAGCGCGGCCTCATGCTCCGCAACGACGTCCAGGACATGCGCGACATGGCCGAGGGCGACATCCGCTTCTCCCAGCAGTTCGGAATGGTGGTCTAAATGCGAGTGCCGCTCAGCTGGCTCGCCGAGTACGTCGATCTCCCGCCGGGCACGTCCCTCGAGGACGTGCACGCCGCGCTCGTGCGCGTCGGGCTCGAGGAGGAGGACGTCCACACGTTCGACCTCGAGGGTCCGATCGTCGTGGGCGAGGTGCTCGACTTCGTCGAGGAGCCGCAGTCCAACGGCAAGACCATCCGCTGGTGCCAGGTGCGCGTCGCGCCCGACGGCGAGACGGCGGCCGACGGCGGCGACGCCGTGCACGGCATCGTGTGCGGTGCGCGCAACTTCTTCGTCGGCGACAAGGTCGTCGTGACGCTGCCGGGCGCCGTGCTGCCCGGGCCGTTCCCGATCGCCGCTCGCAAGACCTACGGGCACGTCTCCGACGGCATGATCGCGTCGACCCGCGAGCTCGGCCTCGGCGACGACCACGAGGGCATCCTGCGCCTGTCGACGCTCGGCATCGACGCGCCCGTCGGCACCGACGCGATCGCGCTGCTCGGGCTCGACGATGCGGCGGTCGAGATCAACGTCACGCCCGACCGCGGGTACGCGTTCTCGATCCGCGGCGTCGCGCGCGAGTACGCGCACGCGACCGGTGCGGTATTCCGCGACCCGGCAGGGCAGGCGGCGGCGGCGGATGTCTCGGGCGACGCGTTCCCCGTCGAGATCCGCGACGACGCGCCCATCCGCGGCCGTATCGGCGCGAGCGTCTTCGCGACGCGCATCGTCCGCGGCATCGACCCGACGCGTCCCACGCCGGCGTGGATGATCGCCAGGCTCAAGCTCGCCGGCATCCGCTCGCTGTCGCTGCCCGTCGACATCACCAACTACGTGATGCTCGAGCTCGGCCAGCCGATCCACGGCTACGACCTCGACGCGCTGCAGGGCGGCATCGTCGTGCGCCGCGCCCAGCCGGGGGAGACGCTCGAGACGCTCGACGGCAAGGTGCGCACGCTGCACGCGGAAGACCTGCTCATCACCGACGACCGCGGTGCCATCGGCCTCGCCGGCGTCATGGGCGGCGCAACGACCGAGATCGGCGACGCCACGCGCAACGTGCTCATCGAGGCCGCGAACTTCGACCCCGTCTCGATCGCCCGCACCGCGCGCCGGCACAAGCTGCCGAGCGAGGCGTCCAAGCGCTTCGAGCGCGGCGTCGACCCCGCGATCGCCGGCGCGGCCGCGGCGCGCGTCGCGCAACTGCTCGTCGACCTCGCGGGCGGCACGGCCGACGCGGGCGGCTCGCTGATCCACGAGGCGCCCGAGCGCGAGGCGATCCTGCTGCCAGCCGGCTACGTCTCCGAGCTCATCGGCGTCGAGTACACCGACGACGAGGTGCGCGACGCCCTCGCCGAGGTCGGCGGGCGCGTCACGCCGGTCGACGGCGGCCTCGAGGTCATCCCGCCCACGTGGCGCCCCGACCTGACCGCCAAGGCCGACCTGGCAGAGGAGGTCGCGCGCCTGCTCGGCTACGACCGCATCCCGTCGGTGCTGCCCGTGGCCCCGCCCGGGCGCGGGCTCACCCGCTCGCAGCGCGTGCGACGCGTCGTCGCCGACGCGCTCGCTGCGGCGGGCGCGACCGAGGTGCTCGCGTTCCCGTTCGCGACCGAGGCCGAGAACGCGCAGTTCGGTTCGGTCGACGGTTCGCCGGTCGCGAGCGTGAAGCTCGCGAACGCGCTCGACGCGTCGACGCCCTTCCTGCGCCGATCGCTGCTGCCCGGCCTCATCGGCGTCGCGCGCCGCAACCTCTCGCGCGGCCTGACCGACCTCGACGTGTTCGAGCTGGGTCTCGTCTTCCTTCCCGAGACCGGCCGCACGTACGGCAGCGCCGAGCTGCCGATCGGCTGGGAGCGTCCGAGCGACACCGTGCTCGGCGAGCTGAACGCGGGCATCCCCGCGCAGCCGCGCCACGTCGCGGTCCTGCTCACGGGCGACCTGCGACCCAAGCAGCCGGGCCGCGTCGCCGAACCGGCCGGCATCGCCGACGCGCTCGACGCGGTGCGCCGCATCGCGCACGCCGCCGGGGCCGAGGTCGAGTTCGCACAGGGCGCCCACCAGGCGCTGCACCCGGGCCGCACCGCCGAGGTGCGTGTCGCCGGGCAGGTCGTCGGCTACGCGGGCGAACTGCATCCGACGCTCACCGCCGAGGCCGACCTGCCGCGCGTCGTCGCGGTCGCCGAGGTCGACCTCGACGCCATCCTCGTGCTGACCGACCCGTCGGTCGAGGCGCGCCCGATCGGCACGCTGCCCGCCGCGACGCAGGACCTCTCGCTCGTGGTCGCCGCCGACGTGCCCGCCTCGCGTGTCGCCGGCGCGGTGCGCGAAGGCGCCGGCGAGCTGCTCGAGAGCCTGCATCTCGTCGACGACTACCGCGGCCAGGGCGTGCCCGAGGGTGCGAAGAGCCTGACGTTCGCGCTGCGCTTCCGCGCTGCCGACCGTACGCTCACCGCGGCCGAGGCGAGCGAGGCCAAGCTCGCGGGGGCCGCGCTGGCCGCCGAGCGCACCGGGGCCGCGATCCGCGAATAGCGGCATCCGGGCTCTCGGCAGAGGGGGCTGTCGGCGGATCGCGCGCGGCGGTACCGTGAGTCATGGCCGAAGCGAAGACCCAGCCGACGGGGGCGTCGGTGTCCGAGTTCCTCGAGTCGGTCGAGCCCGCGGGCCGCCGGGCTGACGGCTTCGAGCTGCGCGAGCTCTTCGACCGCGTGACCGACACCGACGCGGTCATGTGGGGCCCGTCGATCGTGGGCTACGGGCTGCACCACTACCGGTACGAGTCGGGCCGCGAGGGCGACTGGATGGTCGTCGGCTTCTCGCCGCGGAAGGCCTCCGTCTCGCTCTACGGGCTGCAGACCCCCGGCGCAGAGGAGCTCATCGACCGGCTCGGCAAGGTGAAGGTCGGCGCCGGATGCCTCTGGATCGGCCGGCTCGACACCATCGACCGGCACGTGCTCGAGTCGCTCGTCGACCGCGCATGGGTGCGCACGCGCGGCGACGACGTCGCGTGACGCGGCGGTCGGGCGCCGGTTTGCGAGCCGCCCTCACGGCTCGATAGGGTCGCTGCATGTCCACCGTCCGGTTCGAGCGCCCCGCACGCGTCACGCGTGCCGCCGTGGTGCGCGGCCGACGTCGGGGCGAGCGCCGAATCCAGGCGACTCCCGCGGCGGCCTGAGCCTGCCGCCCTGGGCGTCGCCGGAGCCGACTCACTCGACCCTTCAGCCCATAAGGTGGAATCCATGACGTTCACCGTCGCCGTGTCCGGCGCGTCCGGTTATGCGGGCGGGGAGTTGCTGCGCCTCCTCGCCGATCATCCCGAGTTCGAGGTGCGGACCGTCACCGCGCACTCGAACGCCGGCCAACCGCTCACCGCGGTGCAGCCGCACCTGCGCAGCTACACGCACCTCACGCTCAAGGAGACGTCGGCCGAGACGCTCGCGGGCCACGACGTGGTCTTCCTCGCGCTGCCGCACGGCGCCTCGGGCGCGATCGCGGCCGAGCTCGGCGACGAGACGCTCGTCGTCGACTGCGGCGCCGACCACCGGCTCGAGTCGGAGGACGACTGGGCGGCGTTCTACGGCGGCGACTTCCACGGCACCTGGGAGTACGGCGTGCCCGAGCTCCCGCGGATGTCGGGCACGCAGCGCACGCGCCTCGCGTCGACGCGTCGTATCGCCGCGCCGGGATGCAACGCCTCGACCGTGGCGCTCTCGCTCGCGCCCGGCATCCGCGCGGGCGTCATCGAGGACCGCGACCTCGTGTCGGTGCTCGCCGTCGGCCCGTCTGGTGCCGGCCGGGCGCTGAAGGCGCATCTGCTCGGGTCCGAGATCCTGGGCTCGGCGAACCCGTATGCCGTGGGCGGCACGCACCGCCACATCCCCGAGATCCAGCAGTCGCTGCGGTGGGCGGGTGCGGCGGCGCCGACGATCTCGTTCACCCCGACGATCGTGCCGATGTCGCGGGGCATCCTCGCGACCTCGACGGCGCGGATCGTGCCGGGCACGGATCCCGCGGCGGTCCGCGCCGCGTGGGAGGACGCGTACGCGGGGGAGCGCTTCGTGCAGGTGCTGCCCGAGGGCCAGTTCCCGCGCACGGCCGACGTGCTCGGCGCGAACACCGCGCTCATGGGACTCGCGGTCGATGCCGCGGCCGGACGGGCGGTCGTCGTGACCGCGGTCGACAACCTCGTGAAGGGCACCGCGGGCGCCGCGATCCAGTCGGCGAACATCGCGCTCGGCCTCGCCGAGGCGACCGGGCTCCCCGTGAACGGAGTGGCCCCGTGAGCGTCACCGCAGCAGCCGGCTTCGAGGCCGCGGGCATCGCGGCCGGCATCAAGCGCACGGGTGCGCTCGATCTCGCCCTCGTCGTCAACCGTGGGCCGCGGCAGCATGCCGCGGCCGTGTTCACGTCGAATCGCGCGAAGGCCAATCCGATCCTGTGGTCGCAGCAGGCCATCCAGGACGGTACGGTGTCGGCGATCGTGCTGAACTCGGGCGGTGCGAACTGCTTCACGGGCTCGGAGGGCTTCCAGGTCACCCATCGCACGGCCGAGGCCGCGGCATCCGCCCTGCACGTCTCGGCGGGCGACGTGCTCGTCTGCTCCACCGGCCTCATCGGCGACCAGCTCGACGGCGAGGTGCTGGAGGAGGGCGTGCTCTCCGCGGCGAACCGGCTCACGGCCGACGACGCGGCCGGTGCCGACGCCGCGCGCGCGATCATGACGACCGACTCGAAGCCGAAGACCACGGTGGTCGAGGTCGACGGATGGCGCATCGGCGGCATGGCGAAGGGTGCGGGCATGCTCGCGCCGGGCCTCGCGACCATGCTCGTCGTGCTCACGACCGACGCCGACCTCGCGCCGGCCGACCTCGACGCCGCGTTGCGGCGGGCCACGCGCGTCACGTTCGACCGGCTGGATTCCGACGGCTGCATGTCGACGAACGACCAGGTCACGCTCATGGCGTCGGGCGCGTCGGGCGTGGCGCCGGATGTCGCGACCTTCACCGAGGCGCTGACGACCGCGTGCCGCGACCTCGCGCTGCAACTCCAGGGCGACGCCGAGGGCGCGAGCCACGACATCGCGATCGAGGTGCGCGGCGCGGTCACCGAGGACGACGCGGTGGAGGTCGGCCGGTCGGTCGCGCGCAACAACCTCTTCAAGGCGGCGATCTTCGGCAACGACCCGAACTGGGGGCGTGTGCTCGCGGCGATCGGCACCACGTCGGCGCCGTTCGACCCGTACCTCGCCGACGTCACGATGAACGGGGTCCGCGTGTGCCACGCCGGCCGGCCCGATCGCCCCCGCGACGACGTGGACCTCACTCCCAGGGCGACGCATGTGCTCGTCGAGCTGCACGCGGGCGAGGCATCCGCCACCATCTGGACCAACGACCTCACGCACGACTACGTGCACGAGAACAGCGCGTACTCGAGCTGATGATGGGCGAGGAGCAGAAGGACCGGATGGACCGCGACGGCGACGCCAGGACGGATGCCGCCGCCGCCGCGCGCAAGGCGGAGACCCTCATCGAATCGCTGCCGTGGCTGAAGCGGTTCCACGGCGAGATCATCGTCGTGAAGTTCGGCGGCAACGCGATGGTGAGCCCCGAACTGCAACGCGCGTTCGCGGAGGACATGGTGTACCTGCGCTACGCCGGCATCCGCCCGGTGGTGGTGCACGGGGGCGGCCCGCAGATCTCGTCGATGCTCGAGCGGCTCGGCATCCCGAGCGAGTTCCGCGGCGGCTACCGGGTGACCACTCCCGAGACCATGGACGTGGTCCGGATGGTGCTGTCCGGGCAGGTCAACCGCGAGCTCGTGAGCCTCATCAACGAGCACGGGCCGCTCGCGGCCGGGCTCTCCGGCGAGGACGCGGGCCTGTTCCGCGGCCGTCGCCGCGGCGCGATCGTCGACGGCGAGGAGATCGACCTCGGGC
>DASTQT010000469.1:0-7289 GCA_035761605.1 Agromyces sp.
GGATGCTCCGGGTCGTCGTGCTCGTGGCGCTCGGCGCCATGCTCCTCCCGCTCGTGCTCTCGGCGGTCGGGGTGGCGCGCGCCGCGGCCGAGCGGGCCTGCGCGGTCTACGTGTCTGCGTACGACGCGGGGGCGTCGTCCCGGGTCGCCTTCGACGTGTTCGCCGAGGGCGGGCCGGGATGGCTCTGCCTCGCGCGCCCCCTGGGCGCTGGCCACGACACGCTGCTCGGCAACCTCGGGCTCATGCCGGCGGCGCCGAGGCTCGTCGAGCCGGGTCGCGCCACCTGACCGCCGCGCCTCGCCGGATCACTCCGCGAGCAGCCGCTCCCTGACCTGGCGCCGGATGACCTTGCCGATGAGCGAGCGCGGCAGGTCGTCGACCTGCACGACGCGCCGCGGCACCTTGTAGGCCGTGAGGCGCTCGCGCGCCAGCGATCGGATGGACTCCGCGTCGAGCGAGGCGCCCGGCCGCAGCACGACCGCGACGACGACCTGTTCGCCCGAGCGCTCGTCGGGCAGGCCGACGACGGCGCAGTCCTCGACGTCGGGATGGTGGCGGATGGCATCCTCGACCTCGCTCGGCGCGACGTTGAAGCCGCCCGTGATGATGAGCTCCTTGATGCGATCCACGACGCGCACGAAACCGGCCTCGTCGATCGTCACGATGTCGCCGGTGCGGAACCAGGGCGCGCCGCCCGCCGGATCGTCGACGAAGACCGCCGCGGTCTCCTCGGGCTTGTGCCAGTACCCCTGGAACACCTGCGGACCGCGAACGACGAGCTCGCCGCGCTCCCCCGCCGGGACATCCTGCATCGGGTGGTCGGGGTCGACGACGCGGCACTCGGTGTCGGGCAGCGGCAGGCCGACGGTGCCGGCGCGGCGCGTGGGCGCGACGGGGTTGGCCATGAGCACGGGCGAGCACTCCGACAGGCCGTAGCCCTCGACGAGGTACCCGCCGGTCTGCGCCTCCCAGGGCTCGACGACATCGGCCGAGAGCGGCATGGCGCCCGAGATGGCGATGCGGATGCCGCGGAGCGACACGCCCTGCTCGACCGCGGCGTTCGTGAGCCGCTCGTAGATGGGCGGCACCGCAGGCAGGAACGTCGGCGGCCGCTTCTTCACGACCTTCAGCACGAGGTCGGGGTCGAAGCGCGGGAACAGCACGAGTCGCGCACCCATGCTCATCGCGAACGTGAGGCACAGGGTGAGCCCGTACGCGTGGAACATCGGCAGCACGGCGTAGACGATCGACGTGCCGCGCTCGATCTCGGGCACCCACGCGCGGGCCTGCGCGGCGTTCGCGAGCAGGTTCGCGTGCGTGAGCGTCGCGCCCTTCGGGTTGCCGGTGGTGCCGCTCGTGTACTGGATCAGCGCGACGTCGCCCACGTCGGGCGCGTGGAGGTGGGGTGCGATGCGCTCGGATGCCACGAGCTCGCGCCAGGTCACCGTGCCGTCCACCGACGTGGTGAGCGCCTCGCGCGCCTCGCGCGCCTTCGCGATCGGCAGTCGCAGCGCGGCACGTGTCGCGAACGGCATCGCCTGGGTGAGGTCGACCGAGACGATGTGGCGCATCGCCAGGTCGTCGGGGAAGTCCTGGATGGTGGCCACCATCTTGTCCCACGCGATGACGACGCGCGCGCCGTGGTCCTCGAACTGGTGGCGCAGCTCGCGTGGCGTGTAGAGCGGGTTGTGCTCGACGACGATCGCTCCGAGGCGCAGCACCGCATAGAACGCGACGACGTGCTGCGGGCAGTTCGGCAGCACGATGCCCACCGGGTCGCCCGCCTGGACGCCGAGCCGCCGCAGGCCCTCGGCCGCGCGCTCGACCTGCTCGAGCAGCTCGGCGTAGGTCGTCACCCGGCCGAAGAACTCCAGCGCGGGACGCTCGGGGTACTCCGAGGCGGAGGCCGCGATCAGGTCGACCAGCGACCCTGCGGGCGCCGGAAGCTCATGCGGGACGCCGGGCGCGTAGCTCGCGAGCCAGGGGCGCTCCGCGGCATCCGCCATCAGGCCGCCCCGTCGAACATGCTCGTGACCGAGCCGTCGTCGAAGACCTCGTGGATGGCGCGGGCGAGCAGCGGCGCGATGGGCAGCACGGTCAGGCGGTCCCAGCGCTTCTCGGGCGGGACCGGGAGCGTGTCGGTGACCACGACGCGGTCGATGGCCTCGGACTGGAGGATCTCGACGGCGGGGTTGGAGAACACGGCGTGGGTCGCCGCGACGACCACGCCGATCGCACCGTTCTTCTTCAGCGCCTCGGCGGCCTTCGCGATGGTGCGGCCCGTGTCGATGAGGTCGTCGACGAGCAGGCACACGCGGCCCTCGACGGTGCCGACGATCTCGTGCACGGAGACCTGGTTCGGCACGAGCGGGTCGCGGCGCTTGTGGATGATCGCGAGCGGCACACCGAGCTTGTCGCTCCAGATGTCGGCGACGCGCACGCGGCCCATGTCGGGCGACACGACCGTGAGGGTCTGCGGGTCGAGCAGCGCGCGGAAGTGCTCGAGCAGCACGGGCATCGCGAACAGGTGATCGACGGGCCCGTCGAAGAAGCCCTGGATCTGCGCGGCGTGCAGGTCGACCGACATGATGCGGTCGGCGCCGGCGGCCTTGTACAGGTCGGCGACCAGCCGCGCGGAGATCGGCTCGCGGCCGCGGCCCTTCTTGTCCTGCCGGGCGTACGGGTAGAACGGGGAGACGACCGTGATGCGCTTCGCCGAGGCGCGCTTGAGCGCATCGACCATGATCAGCTGCTCCATGAGCCATTCGTTGATCGGCGCCGCGTGCGACTGGATCACGAACGCGTCGGTACCGCGCACGCTCTCGTCGTAACGCGCGTAGAGCTCGCCGTTCGCGAAGGTGCGCGCGTCGGTGGGCATGAGCTCGGTGCCGAGCTCGGCCGCGATCTGCTCGGCGAGCTCGGGGTGCGCGCGCCCGGAGACGAGCACGAGGCGCTTCGATCCGGTGGTCTCGATTCCCGACATGTGTGCTGTCCTTCCCACCGGCTGGTGTCTAGCCCTGGCCCTGCTCGTCGGCGTTCGTCGCGGCGGATGGCTCCGCTTCCACCGCCGTCGGTGCCGCCTGCGCCGCTTGCGCCGCGTCGGCCGCCGAGGTGCCCGCGCGGTGCGTGAGGACCCAGCCGTCGAGATTGCGCTGCGGTGCGACGTTCACGGCGAGCGCGCCGGCCGGGACATCCTTGCGGACGACCGTGCCGGCCCCCGTGTAGGCGCCGTCCCCAATCGTAACGGGCGCGACGAACACGCCGTGCGAGCCGGTGCGCACGTGCGACCCGATCGTCGTGCGGTGCTTGTTCACACCGTCGTAGTTCGCGGTGATCGAGCCCGCGCCGATGTTCGAGCCGATGCCGATCTCGGTGTCGCCGACGTACGACAGGTGCGGCACCTTGCTGCCCTCGCCGATGTGCGCGTTCTTCGTCTCGACGAACGTGCCGATCTTGCCGTCGGCGTCGAGCAACGTTCCGGGGCGCAGGTACGCGAACGGGCCGACAGAGGCGCCCGGACCGACCACGGCGAGCGTGGCATCCGTGCGCTTGACCTCGGCGTTCGCGCCGATCTCGCAGTCGACGAGCGTCGTGTCGGGGCCGACGACCGCGCCGGTCGCGATCGCGGTGGCGCCCTTGAGCTGCGTGCCGGGGCGGATGGTGACGTCGGGCTCGATGCGGACCGCCAGGTCGATCCAGGTCGTCGCCGGGTCCTCGATGGTGACGCCGTTCAGCTGCCATCCACGCACGATGAGCGCGTTCAGGCGCGAGGCCGTCTCGGAGAGCTGGGCGCGGTCGTTGACCCCGGCGACGAGCCACGACTCCGACACCGGGCGGGCCTTGACCTCGGATCCGGCGGCGCGGAGGTGCTGGATGATGTCGGTCAGGTACTTCTCGCCCTGCGCGTTCTCGGTGGTGAGGTTCGCGAGCTCGTCGCGCAGCGCGTTGACGCCGAACGCGTACACGCCGGCGTTGACCTCGTCGATCGCGAGCTCGTCGTCGGTGGCGTCCTTCTGCTCGACGATGCGGTCGAACGCGCCGTCGTCGCCGCGGACGATACGGCCGTACCCGGTCGGGTCGTCGTACCGCGCGGAGAGCACCGAGGCGGCGAGCCCGTCGGCGCGGTGCCGCTCGAGCAGCTCGGTGAGCGTCGAGGCGTTCAGCAGCGGCACGTCGCCGTTCAGCACGAGCACCTCGCCGGCGAAGTCGGCGGGCAGCGCCTCGACGGCCTGCTCGACGGCGCGACCGGTGCCCGGGATCTCGTCCTGGTCGACGATGACCGTGCCGGGGAGCTCGGCCTCGATGGCCTCCGCGACGAGGTCGCGTTCGTGGCGCACGACCGCGACCACGTGCGCGGCGTCGAGCGCGCGCGCCGTGGCGAGCACGTGCGCGATGATGGGTGCACCCGCGAGGGGGTGGAGGATCTTCGGGGTGGCCGACTTCATGCGCGTGCCCTGGCCTGCGGCGAGCACGACGATCGCGAGGTTGTTGTCCATGCTCCGCCACCAGGATTCGAACCTGGTCCTCACAGCTCCAAAGGCTGTCGTGCTGCCGTTACACCATGGCGGACCGCGCCGGACGGGGTCCGCCCGAGCGCCTACCAAGTCTGCCACGCGGCATCCGTCGCCTCTGAACGGATGCCGCATGGCCGATGGGATACTGGCGGCATGACGGCGGATGCGGACGAGGTGGACCGGATCGTCGACGACTGGGAGCGCGAGCGGCCCGACCTCGACTTCGCACCGCTGCAGGTGTTCTCGCGCGTCGGGCGGCTCTCGAAGCTCCTCGATCGCGCGCGCAGGCAGGCGTTCGAGCGGTCCGAGCTGGAGTCGTGGGAGTTCGACGTGCTCTCGGCGCTGCGCCGCGCGGGCGCTCCGTTCCGGTTGCCGCCGAAGGCGCTGCTCGCGCAGACGCTCGTCTCGAGCGGCACCATGACCAACCGCATCGACCGGCTCGTCGCGCGCGGCCTCGTCACCCGCCAGACCGACCCGCACGACGGACGCGGCATCCTCGTCGAGATGACGCCCGCCGGCCTGACGCGCGTCGACGCCGCGATCACGCGGCTCGTCGACGCCGAGGCCGAGCTGCTCGCGGGCCTGCCGCCCGCCGAGCAGCGCCGGCTCGCGGCGCTGCTCAGGAAGCTGTCGCTCGGGTTCGCCTGACCCACGAGGGGTCGCAACACGCCGCTCCGCCTCGGCGGCGAACGGCGTGTTGCGCCCCCTCAGCGAGGCGCGACGCTAGCGGCGCAGCACCCGCCGGGCGAGCCAGTTGCCGAGGTACTGCACGACCTGCACGAACACGACGATGAGCAGCACCGCCGCCCACGTGACGACCGGCTCGAACTGGCGGTAGCCGTACAGCTGCGCGAAGTAGCCGAGGCCGCCGCCGCCGATGAGTCCGGCCATCGCCGACATGTCGATCACCGCGATCACGATGAACGTGTAGCCGAGGATCAGCGGTCCGAGCGCTTCGGGCACCACGACGGTGCCGAGGATCCGCCACGGTCCGGCGCCCATCGAGCGCGCCGCCTCGATCACGCCGGGACGCACCGTGACGAGGTTCTGCTCGACGATGCGGCCGATCGCGAACGACGCGGCCAGCGAGAGCGCGAAGATCGCGGCGTCCGTGCCGATGCCCGTGCCGATCACCGCGCGCGTGACCGGCTGCACTGCGGCGATGAAGATGATGAACGGGATGGGCCGGAAGAAGTTGATGACGACGTTCAGGGTGTTGTTCACCACCGCGTTCGGCAGCAGGCCGCCGCGGCGCGTGACGTACAGCCCCGTGCCGAGCAGGAATCCGCCCGCACCGCCGAACAGCATCGTGAGCGCGACCATGTAGAACGTCTCGGCGGCCGCCGTCCAGAACTCGGGCGCCAGTTCGATGAGCTTGTCCATCAGCGGGCCTCCGTCACGTGGGCGTGCTGCGAGATCGCGGCGATCGCCCGGTCGATCGCGGCGTCCTCGCCCCGGATCGCCAGGGTGAGGTGGCCGAACGCGCGGCCGCGGATGTCGTTGATGCCGCCGTAGACGAGTTCGAACTCGAGTCCGGCCTCGGCGAGGTCGAGGAACACGCGCGCCTGCGACGCGTCGCCGTCGCGGAACGAGCACGTCACGATGCGGCCGTCGTGGCGCTCGCGCAGCACCGCGAGCTCGGCCGGCGACGGGATGCCCTTGATGACCGTGCCGACGAACTTCTGCGACGACGGATGGCGCGGACTCGAGAACACGTCGAAGACGTCGCCGTGCTCGATCACCCGCCCCCGGTCCATCACGGCGACCTTCGTCGCGATCGACTGGATCACGTCCATCTCGTGCGTGATGACGATGATCGTGACGCCCTGCTCCTCGTTGACGCGCTTGAGGAGCGCGAGCACCTCCTGCGTCGTCTCGGGGTCGAGCGCGCTCGTCGCCTCGTCGGCGAGCAGGATGCGCGGACGCGTCGCGAGCGCACGGGCGATGCCCACGCGCTGCTTCTGCCCGCCCGAGAGCTGGTCGGGGTGGGCGGAGGCCTTGTCGGCGAGCCCGACGAAGTCGAGCAGTTCGTCGACGCGGGCCCGGATGTCGGCCGGCTTCCAGCCCGCGACCTTCAGCGGGTACGCGACGTTGCCGCGCACGGTCTTCGCGTCGAACAGGTTGAACTGCTGGAAGATCATGCCGATCCCGAGGCGGATGCCGCGGAGCTCGCGCTCGGCGAGCCCCGTGATCTCACGACCGTCGATGCGGATCGAGCCGCTCGTCGCTGGCTCGAGCGCGTTCACGAGGCGCACCAGGGTCGACTTGCCCGCACCCGAGTAGCCGATGATGCCGTAGACGTCGCCCGCGTCGATCTCGAGCGAGACGTCGTCGACGGCGGACACCGCCGCCGCCTTCCGATCGGCGGACGGGTAGGACTTGGTGACGTGCTCGAGGGTCACGATCGCCATGGGGAAACCTCCTTGCGCGAACGCACCGGTGGTCGAGTAGCACCGCAGGCGCGTACCGAGCCTCGCGCGGGTCTCGGTACGGGCGCTGCGCGCCCTACTCGACCACCAGGGTCGTCGTCGTCTAGCCCTGGGCCCGGGTGTCGTCCTCGACGTCGGCGAGCGACGCCTCGAGGTCGGCGACGGGGATCTCCACCGAGACGCCCGTGCCCGCCGACGCCTCGTCGAGGCCGGCCTGCACCTCGGGGTCGGTCTGGAAGATCTCGACGAGCTTCAGGTAGGTCTCGTTGTCGGCGTCCTCGGCGCGGGCGGCGAAGATGTTCACGTACGGCAGTGCGTTCGGGTCGGACGGGTCGTCCTTCGCGAT
>DASTQT010000470.1:0-5106 GCA_035761605.1 Agromyces sp.
GACCGACCGGCGCAGGCGGACGGTCATCGTCGCGATCGGCGGCGCGGTCGCCGTCGCGATCGCGCTCGCGGCGCTCTCCTTCGGCGCGGCCGGCGTGACCCCCGACCGCGTGATCGCCGTGCTGCTCGGCGGCGGCGGCGACCGGCTCGACCGGCTCGTCGTGCTCGACCTCCGGCTCCCGCGGATCCTCGCGGCGCTCCTCGTGGGCGTCGCGTTCGCCCTGGCCGGTGCGGTGTTCCAGTCGACGCTGCGCAATCCACTCGCGAGTCCCGACATCCTCGGCATCTCGGCGGGCGCGAGCCTCGGCGCGGTCTGGGCGATCCTGGGGCTCGGTGCGGGCGGCGCGCTGGTCGCGGGCTTCGCGTTCGGCGGCGGACTCGTGGTGGCGCTCGTGATCTGGCTCGCCGCGTGGCGGCGGGGCCTGCACGGCGTGCGGTTCGTGCTCGTCGGAGTAGGGATGGCGTACCTCTGCGGCTCGACCGTGTCGTGGCTGCTCGCTCGATCGGAGGTGCGCGAGGCGCAGACCGCCCTGCACTGGACGGTCGGCAGCGTCGCCGACGTCCGCGGCGACGCGCTCGCGGCGCTCGCGATCGGCATCGCCGTGTGCGTGGTCGCGCTGGCGTTCGCCACCCGGGCCCTGCGCCCCCTCGCGCTCGGCGACGACCATGCCCGGGCGCTCGGCGTCAGGGCGGATGCCGCGCGCGTCCTCCTGCTCGTGATCGCGGTCGCGCTCGTGGCCCTGGCGACCTCGGTCGCGGGGCCGGTCGCGTTCGTCGCCCTGATCGCGCCGGCCGTGGCGCGCCGACTCGTGGCCGACGGGGGAGCGGCGGTGGTCGCCGCCGGCGTCGTGGGAGGCGCGCTGACGCTCGGCGCCGACGTCGTCGGCCAGTTCGCCGTGCCGGGGTTCACCGCGCCGCTCGGCATCGTGACCGGGGTGATCGGCGCCCCGTACCTGCTGTGGCTGCTCGCCCGAACCGAGAGGACCCGCACATGAGCTCCATGTCCGCCGAGGGCGTGTCCCTCGGCTACGACGGCCGTCGCGTCATCGAGGGGCTCGACCTGGCGATTCCCGCGGGCGAAATCACGGCGATCGTCGGCCCGAACGCGTGCGGCAAGTCGACGCTGCTGCGGGGACTCGCCCGCCTGCACCCGCTCGAGGCCGGGCGCGTCACGCTCGACGGGGTGGACGTGTCCCGGATGCCGCGCCGTGACGTCGCGCGCCGCGTCGGCGTGCTGCCGCAATCCTCGATCGCGCCCGACGGCGTCCGCGTCGCCGATCTCGTGGGTCGCGGTCGCTACCCGCACCAGGGCTGGTTCGGCCGGCATTCGAGCGATGACGACGTGGTCGTCGCGGAGGCGCTCGCGGCCACGGGCGTCGCCGATCTCGCCGACCGTCCGATCGAGGAGCTCTCGGGCGGACAGCGCCAGCGCGTGTGGATCGCGATGGTGCTCGCCCAGCAGACCGACCTCGTACTGCTCGACGAGCCCACGACGTTCCTCGACGTGACGCACCAGCTCGAGCTGCTCGACCTCCTGACGACCCTCAACCGCGAGCGCGGCACGACCGTCGTCATGGTGCTGCACGAGCTCAACCTCGCGGCGCGCTACGCCGACCACCTCGTGGTGATGTCGGCGGGCCGGATCGTCGCCGAGGGCACGCCGGGGGAGGTGCTCACGGCACGGACCGTGCGCGATGCGTTCGGGCTCGAGGCCCGCATCGTCCCCGACCCGGTGTCGGGAACGCCGCTCGTGGTGCCGATCGGCCGGTTCCATGCGGTCGGCGCCTCCCATGACCGCGCGTGACGTCCGGATGCGCCGTCGTTGAAGTTAGGTTAGCCTTACCTTATCCACTCTTCCCTTGAACCAAGGAGCATCCGTGCGTCTTCGACGTTCCCTGATCGCCGCGGCCGGCGCCGCCGCCACCGCGATCGCCCTCTCCGCCTGCGCAGGCGCCTCCGCCGAGTCCACCGACACCGGATCGGCCTCGGAGGCCGCCGAGGGCTTCCCCGTCACGATCGAGCACGCCTTCGGCGAGACGGTCATCGAGGACGCTCCCGAGCGCGTCGCGACCTGGGGCTGGGGCTCCACCGAGGCGGCCGTCGCCGTCGGCGTCCACCCCGTCGCCATCGCCGAGCAGGTGTGGACCGTGGGCGAGGGCAACTACCTTCCGTGGGTCGAGGACGCGTACGAGGAGGCCGGTGAGGAGCTGCCCACCCTCATCTCCGACCCCGAAGGCGGCGCGACGGTGCCCTACGAGGAGTTCATCGAGGCCGACCCCGACCTGATCCTCGCGCCGTACTCGGGCCTCACCGAGGAGCAGTACGACACGCTGTCCGAGATCGCGCCGGTCGTCGCCTATCCCGAGGCGCCGTGGACCACGCCGTGGGACCAGACCATCGAGATCACCGCCGAGGCGCTCGGCCGGGCCGACGAGGGCGAGGCCGTGCTCCAGGGCATCTCCGACGGACTCGCCGAGCAGGCGGCGGCGCACCCCGACTTCGCCGGGAAGACCTTCGCGGGTGTCTGGGACGGCGACGGCTTCGTCTACGTCTACACCGCGGCGGACTCGCGCATCGAGGTGCTCACCGAGCTCGGCCTCGAGGTCGCGCCGAGCGTCTCGGAGCTCGACACGAGCGACGGCGGCTTCTACTACGAGCTCAGCTACGAGCAGCTCGACCAGCTCGAGGCCGACTTCATCGTGAGCTACCACAGCACCGAGGAGGAGGCGGCCGCCTTCCTCGCCAAGCCCGAGCTGCAGGCCATCCCGGCCGTCGCCGCCGGCGCCGTCGCGCAGGTGTACGACCCCGTGACCGTCTCGTCGGTCTCGCCGCCCACCGCGCTGAGCTTCGACTGGGAGGGCGGCCTGCCGGCCCTCGTCGAGGCGATCGCCGGCGTCGTCGAGCAGTGACGACGCGCTGACCCGACGTCCGCAGTCAGGCGGACGCCGCGTCGCGGCCCGGGCGCACCCGGCGCTCGGGCCGTCGGCGCAGGTACCCGCCCGCCTCGAGGCCGGCCTCGATCTCGAACCGGTTCGTGAGCGGGTTCCGTCCCGACATCCAGTACAGGATCGGGAAGAGCAGGCCGTAGGTGCGCCACTGCGCCTGATGCACCACCTCGTGCCCGAGGACGGTGTCGGAGTCGTTGCGGTCGGTCAGGTAGCAGCCGCCCACGCACGAACCGCCGCGCCCGAAGGTCCACTTCGGCATGCCGCGGAACACGATGAGGCCCTGGCGCACCTCGACCCGGCCGCGGCTCCACAGGAAGCCCCACGCGAAGCCGACGGCGGTCGCCCACCAGTAGCCCGCCCGGCTGACGGGCGAGTCGGTCAGCCGGATCCGCACCTCCCGGCTCATGCGTCCGCCTCGGGCCTGCCGTCGGCCTCGAGCAGGCGCAGCCAGATCTCGCTCAGGGTGGGGAAGGCCGGCACCGCGTGCCAGAGCCGCCGCACGGGCACCTCGCCGACGATGGCGATGGTCGCCTGGTGCACGAGCTCGGCGACGCCCTGGCCCACGAAGGTCGCGCCCACCACGACATCGCGCGCGGCGTCGATGACGAGCCGCGCCCGGCCCTCGTACCCGTCGGCGAGGATCCCGGCGCCGCTGACGCTCGAGAACGACGCGTCGGCGATCCGCACCGTCAGGCCGGCCTCCTCCGCTTTCGCTGCCGTGAGCCCGACCGCCGCGACCTCGGGGTCGCCGAACACGATGTCCGGCACCGCGGTGCGATCGGCGGTCGCCGCGTGCACCCCGTAGGGCGCGTCGTCGACCGGACGTCCGAGGGCGCGCGCCGCGATCACGTCGCCCGCCGCGCGAGCCTGGTACTTGCCCTGGTGCGTGAAGTGCACGCGACCCGTCACGTCGCCGACCGCGTAGAGCCACGGCTGCGCATCCGCATCCACCGGGGTGACGGACGCCGCGGCGAGCGTCTCGTCGACGTCGATCCAGTCGCCGGGCTCGAGCCCCACCGTCTCGACGCCGATGCCGTCCGTCCGGGCGCGCCGCCCGGTCGCGACGAGCACCTCATCGGCGGTCACCGATGTGCCGTCGTCGAGCTCGACCGTCACCTCGCCGTCGGCGCTCCGATCCACCCGCACGGGCGCGACGCCGAGCCGCACCGTCGCGCCGAGCGCGCGGAGCCCGGCGACCACGGCCTCGCCCGCGAAGCCCTCCAGCCCCCTGAGCATCGCGCTGCGCACGAGCACCGTCACCTCGGCGCCGAACGACGCGTACGCCGACGCCATCTCGGCGCCGACCACGCCGCCGCCGATCACCGCGAGCCGTGCGGGGACGGCCTGCGCGCCCGTCGCGTCACGGCTCGTCCACGGCCGTGCGTCGACGAGTCCCGCGATGTCGGGCACGACGGGGTCGGAGCCGGTGCACACGGCGACCGCGTGCCGCGCCTCGAGCACCACGTCGTCGCCGCCGCCCGCCGGGGACACGACCACCCGGCGCTCGCCGTCAAGGCGCCCGTGGCCGCGCACGAGCTCGACGCCGACGCTCGCGAGCCACTTCTGCCCGCCCGTGTCGCTCCAGTCCGACACGAACGCGTTGCGGCGCGCGAGCGTGGCGGCCACGTCGAGCCCGCCCGCCACCGCCTGGGCGGCGCCGGGCACGTGTCGCGCGGCCCGCAGCGCCGAGCCGCTGCGCAGGAGCGTCTTCGACGGCACGCAGGCCCAGAACGAGCACTCGCCGCCGACGAGCTCGTGCTCCACGATCGCGACCTCGAGCCCGGCGGCCCGCGCGCGGTCGGCGACGTTCTCGCCGACGGGCCCGGCCCCGAGCACCACGACGTCGAACTCCCGCACCATCCCGGCTCCCTCCCGCCCCGGGGCGCCGCCCGGCCGTTCCGACCAGCCTAGGCAGCGGCGCGCTCCCATGCCACGCGCGGTTCGGCGCGTCAGGCCGCGCCGGACGCGAGCGCGCCGACCAGGCGCAGGATCGTGGGCAGGTCGTCGATCGCCGCCTCGGGCGACGCCGGAGCGAACCCCGCGATCGATGCGCCGGAGAGGGGGAAGCGCGCCACGACCTCGCGGACCAGCGCGACGAGCGAGTCGGGCTCCGCTCCGAAGGGCAGGGGATACGACAGCCCCGCGATGGCTGACGGGTC
>DASTQT010000471.1:0-2891 GCA_035761605.1 Agromyces sp.
CGCGCGGCGACCGAGGCCGGCAGCACCGACTCGCGGTAGGCGGCGTCCTGCTCCTCGAACCACTCGAGGCTCGGCGCGGACACGACGCGGGCCGCGACGCCGTCGGCGGCGAGCTGCTCGCGCGCGGCGAGCGCGACCTGCACCTCGGAGCCGGTGGCGATGAGGATGACGTCGGGTGCGCCGTTCGGGGCCTCGGCGAGCACGTACGCGCCCTTGGCCGCGTTGTCCGCCGATGCGAAGGTGTCGCCGGAGGCCGCGCCCTCGCCGCGCTCGAACACCGGGATGTTCTGGCGGGTCAGCGCGATGCCCGCGGGGCCGCCGCGGCGCTTGAGGATCTCGAGCCACGCGTACGAGGTCTCGTTCGCGTCGGCCGGTCGGACGACCGACAGGCCCGGGATGGCGCGCAGCGTCGAGAGCTGCTCGATCGGCTGGTGCGTCGGGCCGTCCTTGCCGAGGGCGACCGAGTCGTGCGTCCAGACGAAGATCGACGGAATGCCCATCAGCGCGGCCAGGCGCACGGCCGGGCGCATGTAGTCGCTGAAGATGAGGAACGTGCCGCCGAACGGACGGGTCGGCCCGTGCAGCACGATGCCGTTCAGGATCGAGGCCATCGCGTGCTCGCGGATGCCGAAGTGCAGCACGCGCCCGTACGGGTTGCCGCTGAACTCGTGCGTCGAGTGCTCGGCCGGGATGAACGACGGCGCGCCGTTGATCGTGGTCAGGTTCGACTCGGCCAGGTCGGCCGAACCGCCCCACAGCTCGGGCAGGTGCGCGGCGAGCGCATTGATGACCTTGCCAGACGCGGCACGGGTCGAGACGTCCTTGCCGGCCTCGAACACCGGCAGCGCGTCCTCGAGGCCCTCGGGCAGCTCGCCGGCCTCGAGGCGGTCGAGCAGCGCCTTGCGCGCGGGGTTGGCCGCCGCCCACGCATCGAACGCCTGCTGCCAGTCGGCCTTCGCGTCGGCGGCGCGGTCGCGGGCGTTGCCGCGCGTGCGCTCGATGACCTCGTCGGCGACGGCGAAGTGCTTCTCGGGGTCGAAGCCGAGGACCTGCTTGGTCGCGGCCAGCTCGTCGGCGCCGAGCGCCGAGCCGTGGATCTTGCCGGTGTTCTGCTTGTTGGGTGCGGGCCATCCGATGACCGTCTTCAGGACGATGATCGACGGCTTGCCCGTCTCGGCCTTCGCGGCCTCGATCGCGTCGTTCAGCTCGGCGACGTCTTCGACGTACTCGCCGGTCTTCTTCCAGTCGACCGTCTGGACGTGCCAGCCGTACGCCTCGTAGCGCTTGGCGACATCCTCGGTGAAGGCGATGTCGGTGTCATCCTCGATCGAGATCTGGTTCGAGTCGTAGATCACGACCAGGTTGCCGAGCTGCTGGTGGCCGGCGAGCGAGGATGCCTCGCTGGTCACGCCCTCCTCCAGGTCGCCGTCGCTCGCGATGACGTACACGTGGTGGTCGAACGGGCTCTCGCCGGCGGCCGCCTCGGGGTCGAAGAGGCCGCGCTCGTAGCGGGCCGCGTACGCGAATCCCACCGCGGAGGCGAGGCCCTGGCCGAGCGGGCCGGTCGTGATCTCGACGCCGTCGGTGTGCCCGTACTCGGGGTGGCCGGGGGTCTTCGAACCCCACGTGCGGAGCGCCTCGAGGTCGGCGAGCTCCAGGCCGTCGCCCGCGAGGTAGAGCTGGACGTACTGCGTGAGCGAGCTGTGGCCGGCCGACAGGATGAAGCGGTCACGCCCCAGCCAGCCGTGGTCGGCCGGGTCACGGCGCATGACCTTCTGGTAGAGGAGGTAGGCGACGGGAGCGAGGCTCATCGCCGTGCCGGGGTGGCCGTTGCCGACCTTCTCCACGGCGTCGGCGGCGAGCACGCGCGCCGTGTCGACCGCGCGATCGTCGATGGGGTCCCAGTGCAGAGGTGCCACGGGTTGCTGTTCCTTCCGGTTGTGACGGGCGTCGGGGAGCTCTTCTTCCGGCTCCGGACCCGCCTGGAAACGCGACGGCGCGGTGGAGCCCGGCGACGATCCGGTCATGCGCAGGTGGAGTTGCACGTCGAATCCGCGCCACCGGGCGCGCTCCGTTCAGTATATGGAGTACCCCTCACTGTGTGACGGGGCTTGACGGCGTCCGGGCGGCGACGGGGGGATGTCCTAGAATCGAACGGGATGCGTGCGCCCGCCGTTCGCGCGCGCCCCGGAAGAGGAATCAATGCAGGCCGCTGCCATCACCCGTGCCGCTCGTCCGACGACGAGCCTGCGACGCAAGGTCGCCGCATACGTCGCACTCACCAAGCCGCGGGTGATCGAGCTGCTCCTGGTCGTCACCGCGCCCACAATGATCCTCGCCTCGAACGGCCTGCCCGACCTGTGGCTGCTCATCGCCACGCTCATCGGCGGCGCCATGAGCGCCGGGTCCGCGGGCGCGTTCAACTGCTACATCGACCGCGACATCGACCGGGTCATGAAGCGCACCAAGGGCCGCCCGCTCGTGACCGGCGAGCTCACCGACCGCGAGGCGCTCGTGTTCGCCTACGCGCTCGGCATCGCCTCGATCGTCTGGCTCGGCGTCTTCGCGAACTGGGTCGCCGCCGGGCTCTCGCTCGCCGCCATCCTGCTCTACGTCGTGTTCTACAGCCTCATCCTCAAGCGCCGCACCGCGCAGAACATCGTCTGGGGCGGCGTGGCCGGCTGCATGCCCGTGCTCATCGGCTGGGCCGCGGTGACCGGCAGCCTCGACTGGGCGCCGTTCATCCTGTTCCTCATCATCTTCCTCTGGACGCCGCCGCACTACTGGCCGCTGTCCATGAAGTACAAGGACGACTACGCGGCCGCCGGCGTGCCCATGCTCGGCGTCGTGCGCGGTCGCGCGCAGGTCGGCCTGCAGGTCATCCTCTACGC
>DASTQT010000472.1:0-6336 GCA_035761605.1 Agromyces sp.
GTTCGAATCCGGGTCGGGCGGCCAGGCGGCGTCGATGGACCTGCCGGAGGCGCCGCGGGTCGACCGGCTCGCGCCGCGAGGCCTCGAGCTCATGGCGCACCAGGCGCGCTTCATCGAGGCCGCCCGCCAGGGCCACCGCCGGTTCCTGCTGGCCGACGAGCCCGGACTCGGCAAGACGGCGCAGTCGGTGCTCGCGGCATCCGTCGCCGACGCCTACCCGCTGCTCGCGGTCGTGCCGAACGTCGTGAAGATGAACTGGGCGCGGGAGGTCGAGCGCTGGACGCCGCACCGCCGCGCCACGGTGATCCACGGCGACGGCGACAGCGTCGACGCGTTCGCCGACGTCATCGTCGTGAACTACGACGTGCTCGACCGGCACATGGCGTGGCTGTCGACGCTGGGCTTCCGCGACATGGTCGTCGACGAGGCCCACTTCATCAAGAACCTGCAGTCGCAGCGCTCGCGCAACGTGCTCGCGCTCGCCGACAGGATCCGTCGGAACACGCCCGGTGGCGATCCGCTGCTGCTCGCGCTCACCGGAACGCCGCTCATCAACGACGTCGACGACTTCCGCGCGATCTGGCAGTTCCTCGGCTGGATCGTCGGCGACCGGCCGTCGCCCGAGCTGCTGGGCAAGCTCGAGGAGACCGGGCTGACGCCCGCCGAGCCCGGCTTCTACGCCGAGGCGCGCCGGACGGTCATCGACCTCGGCATCGTCCGCCGCCGCAAGAAGGACGTCGCGGCCGACCTGCCCGACAAGCGCATCGCCGACCTCCCGGTCGAGCTCGACGACGAGCTGGGCCGCTCGATCCGCGCCGCCGAACGCGAGCTCGGCCACCGCCTCGCGACCCGGTTCCGCACGCTCGTGGAGTCCCGCAAGCTCCGCGTGGGCGACCTCGACGAGCTCGAGCGCGACCAGTACATCCGCGCGGTGGCGCTCTCCGAGCTCGAGGAGTCGAAGTCGGCGAAGTCCGGCGAGAACGTCTTCACGATGGTCCGCCGCATCGGCCAGGCGAAGGCCGGGCTCGCGGCCGACTACGCCGCGCAGCTGGCCCGCTCGGCCGGCAAGGTCGTGTTCTTCGCCAAGCACATCGACGTCATGGACCAGGCCGAGGCCTCGTTCGCGGCGCGCGAGCTGCGCACGGTCTCCATCCGCGGCGACCAGAACGCGATCGCACGCCAGCAGGCGATCGACGCGTTCAACACCGACCCCGAGGTCGCCGTGGCGGTCTGCTCGCTCACCGCGGCGGGCGTGGGCGTGAACCTGCAGTCCGCGTCGAACGTCGTGCTCGCCGAGCTCAGCTGGACCGCGGCCGAGCAGACGCAGGCCATCGACCGCGTGCACCGCATCGGCCAGGACGAGCCCGTGACCGCGTGGCGTATCATCGCCGCGCACACGATCGACTCCCGCATCGCCGAGCTGATCGACCAGAAGCAGGGGCTCGCGCTCCGCGCGCTCGACGGCAGCGACATCGAGCCCGGCTCGGCCGACTCGGTGCAGCTCGACGCCCTGCAGCACCTGCTGCGGCAGGCGCTCGACGGCGTGCTGTAGGGCCCGGTTCGAACGGTGGAGTCGTGCCCCGCTAGACTCCGACACGTTCTCGCCCCCACCCCACGAGGAGTCAGACAGGCATGAAGATCGGCATTCTCACGAGCGGCGGCGACTGCCCGGGCCTCAACGCGGTCATCCGCGGTTCGGTGCTCAAGGGCGTCATCTCGCACGACGCGGAGTTCGTGGGCTTCCGGTGGGGCTGGAAGGGCGTCGTCGAGGGCGACATCATGCCCATCACCCGGCACGACGTCCGCGGCCTCTCGAAGCAGGGCGGCACCATCCTCGGCTCGAGCCGCACCAACCCGTTCGAGGGCGAGAACGGCGGCCCCGACAACATCCGCCGGATGCTCGAGGCCGAGGGGATCGACGCGATCGTCGCGATCGGCGGCGAGGGCACGCTCACCGCCGCCCGCCGCCTCGTCGACGAGGGCGGCCTGCCCGTCATCGGCGTGCCCAAGACCATCGACAACGACCTCGCCGCGACCGACTACTCGTTCGGCTTCGACACGGCCGTCGAGATCGCCACCGAGGCCATCGACCGCCTCCGCACGACCGCCGAATCGCACAACCGCTGCATGGTGCTCGAGGTCATGGGCCGCCACGTGGGCTGGATCGCGCTGCACTCCGGCATGGCCGGCGGCGCGCACGCCATCCTGATCCCCGAGCAGCCCATGAGCATCGAGGAGATCTGCCACTACGTCGACTCGGTCCGCGAGCGCGGGCGGGCGCCCCTCATCGTGGTCGCCGAGGGCTTCAAGCTCGACACCATGGAGGAGGCGCACTCGCACCTCGGCCTCGACGCGTTCAACCGCCCGCGCCTCGGCGGCATCGCCGAGAAGCTCGCGCCGATCATCGAGGAGCGCACCGGCATCGAGTCGCGCCACACCGTGCTCGGCCACATCCAACGCGGCGGCGCCCCGTCGGCGTACGACCGCGTGCTCGCCACGCGCCTCGGCATGGCGGCGGTCGACGCGGCCGTCGACGGCGCCTGGGGCAGCATGGTCACGCTCCGCGGCACCGACATCGCGCGCGTGTCGATCGCCGAGGCGACCGGCGGCCTCAACCGGGTGCCGCAGTCGCGCTACGACGAGGCCCGGATCCTCTTCGGCTGAGCCGAGCTGAACCGAGCCGATGGCCGATGAGCCGATGACCGGGTCGCGGATGGCGCTGCCGCAGGTGTGCGTCTGCTACCTGCTGCGCGAGGCCGACGGACGCCCCGAGGTGCTGCTCGGACGCAAGAAGCACGGACTCGGGCAGGGCTACTTCGTCGGGCTCGGCGGCAAGCTCGAGCCGGGGGAGTCGGCGCTCGACGCCGCGGTGCGCGAGGTGCACGAGGAGTCCGGCGTCACCGTGCAGGCCGACGACCTCGAGGCGCGCGGCCTGCTGACGTACCTGTTCCCGCACCGCGAGGCGTGGAGCCAGGAGTCGAGCGTGTTCGTCGCACGCACCTTCACGGGCGAGCCCGCGCCATCCGACGAGCTCGACCCCGAGTGGTTCCCGCTCGACGCGGTGCCGCTCGGCGAGATGTGGGACGACGCGCGGCGCTGGCTGCCCGGCGTGCTCGGCGGCGGCCGGGTCCGGCGGACCTTCGTGTTCGGCGAGGATCTGGCGACCGTGGTGCACGAGCAGGATCACGTCGCGTAGGATCGACGGGGCTCGGCCCCAGCCGAATTCCACAACCCGCCATCCGTGAACATCAGGCGAACTCGTCGCCGATCGCACAGAAAGACGCCGGTGGATCTCACCCTCATCGTCGTGCTGGTCATCGCACTGGCGCTCTTCTTCGACTTCACGAACGGTTTCCACGACACCGCGAACGCGATGGCGACGCCCATCGCGACCGGCGCCCTGCGCCCGAAGGTCGCCGTCGCGCTCGCCGCGATCCTGAACCTCATCGGCGCGTTCCTGTCGACCGAGGTGGCCAAGACCATCTCGGGCGGGCTCATCCGCGAGGGCGAGGGCGGCGTGCTGATCACGCCCGAGCTCATCTTCGCCGGCCTGATCGGCGCGATCACCTGGAACATGGTCACCTGGCTGCTCGGCCTGCCCTCGTCGTCGAGCCACGCGCTCTTCGGCGGCCTCATCGGCGCGGCGATCGTCGGCTTCGGCGTCCAGGCCATCGACGGCGCCGTGGTCATGTCGAAGATCATCCTGCCCGCGCTGCTCGCCCCCCTCACCGCCGGCCTCGTCGCGTTCACCGCGACCAAGCTCGCCTACGCGATCACGCGGCGGTACGACGGCAAGCCCGACGGCCGCGACGGCTTCCGGCACGCGCAGGTCTTCTCGAGCTCGCTCGTCGCGCTCGCGCACGGCACCAACGACGCGCAGAAGACCATGGGCGTCATCACGCTCACGCTCATCTCGGTGGGCGCGCAGCCCGTCGGCTCGGGCCCCGAGACCTGGGTCATCGTCACGTGCGCCATCGCCATCGCGCTCGGCACGTACATGGGCGGCTGGCGCATCATCAAGACGCTCGGCACCGGCCTCACCGACGTGAAGCCCGCGCAGGGCTTCGCGTCCGAGAGCGCGACCGCGGCCACCATCCTCGCCTCGAGCCACCTCGGCTTCGCGCTCTCGACCACGCAGGTCGCCTCGGGCTCGGTCATCGGGTCCGGACTCGGCCGCAGGGGCTCGAAGGTGCGCTGGCGCACGGCGGGCCGGATCGGCGTCGGCTGGCTGCTCACCCTCCCCGCATCGGGCATCGTGGGCGCGCTGGCCGCCTTCGTCGCCCTCATCGGCCCGGTGGGCGTCATCATCGACGCGTTCGCGGCCGCCCTCATCATCGGCGGGATCTTCCTGTGGTCGCGCCGCAACGAGGTCGGGCACCACAACGTCCTGAGCGAAGTGGCGGACTCCGGGCGCGCCGTGAAGATCAAGCGCAACCCCAAGCCGAAGCGGAAGGTGGCCTCGTGATCGACTGGATCGCATTCGTGATCGTGCTCGTCGCGGCGCTCGTCGGCGCGGGCGTGGTCGTCAGCCTCTACTCGCTCGGGATCCGCCTGCTCACGGTCGCCGGCCGCACGCCCGTGGTCGCTCCGGCCGAGTTCACGGACGCGATCACGGTGATCACTCCCGAGGAGGCCGCGAAGGCCGCGAAGCGCGCCGAGAAGGCCGCCCGCAAGAGCCCGCTCACCGACGGCCAGAAGGGCCTGGCCCGGATCGGCGCGTGGGTCTGCTTCGGCCTCAGCGGGGTCGCGGTCCTCTACGGGATCTTCCTGATCGTGCCGGCGTTGCACGAGTTCGTGGCCTGACCCGCCGCGACCGCTGGGGTCGGACGGACGCTCCCGGCCGCCGCGCGGTGGCGTCAGCCGCCCCGCCGATCGGGGGGTTCGCCCTATACCCGCGTGCCCCGGCGATGCATAGCGTGGAGTCATCCTCACGAACAGGAGATCCAGACCATGACCACCGTCACCCCCGCACCTGCCGCGACCGATGTCGAGCAGCGCGGATTCGCCGTGTCGAGCCTCGTGCTCGGCCTCGTCTCGATCGTCGCCGGCTTCACCTTCGTGGTGCCCGTCGCGGGCCTCGTCCTCGGCATCCTCGCGCTCCGGCGCGAGCCGTCGGCGCGGACCATGGCGATCTGGGGCATCGTGCTCAACGGCGTGATGCTCGCCGGCATCGTCATCGCCGGGCTGGCGGCGGCCGTCTTCGGGCTCGCCATGCTCCCGCTGCTGCCGTTCGCCTTCGTCTGATCGGCGCGACCCGACGCCCCCGGCCCCCTCCGGCCGGGGGCGTCGTCGTGCCGGCGGGCGGCGGTGGCCTCAGCCGTAGAAGCCGCGCAGCAGCGCTTCGGTGCCCTCGAGGTGCTCGGCCATCGCACGTGCGGCGTCGTCGCCCGATCCGCGCAGGATCGCGCCGACGATCGCTCGGTGCTGCTCGTCGGAGTGCGCGATGTTCGGCGCGAGCAGCGGGATCCCGTCGAGGAACGCGTTCACCCGCATGCGCACGTCGGCCATGAGCGGGATCACGCTCGGTGCGCCGAGCAGTTCGGCGATGAGCAGGTGGAAGCGCGAGTCGGCCACGCGGTACGTCTCGGCGGTGGCGTCGTGGCAGTCGCGGTAGGCCTGCCAGAGGCGTTCCCGGTCGGATGCCGCGAGCGGCCGTTCCGCGGCCCGTCGCGCCGAGCCCACTTCGATCACGGCGCGCATCGCGAGCGTGTCCTCGAGCTCGGCCGCGAGCGCGGCGGGGTCCGCGGGCGGTGCGGGGGAGTGCGGCGTCGTGCGCTGCGGCGGCGCGTCGGCGACGAACGTGCCGCCGTACCGACCGCGTCGGGAGACCACCCACCCGGCCTCCGCGAGCGAGCCGATCGCCTCGCGCAGCGTGTCGCGGCTGACCTCGAGCATGCCCGCGAGTTCCCGTTCGGGCGGCAGCCGCTCGCCCGGCGCGATGAGCCCGAGCCGGATCGATTGCAGCAGGCGCTGCACGGTCTCCTCGAACGCGTTCGCCGGGCGCGCGGGCGTGAGCAGCAGGCCGGCGCTCAGCACCTCGGCGGGCTCGGGAGCGGGCGCGGGCGCCTCTGCCGCGGCATCCGCCACGGCCCGCTCGTCGTCCGCACCCGTTCGCATCATCCGAGCCTAGAGCGGCGTGACGTAGGCCGAGCTGATGCCGCCGTCGACGAGGAACGTCGACCCGGTGATGAACGACGCGTCGTCGCTCGCGAGGAACGCGACGGCCGCGGCGAGCTCCTGCGGCTCGGCGAACCGGCCGACGGGCACGTGCACGAGGCGACGCTGCGCGCGCTCGGGGTCCTTCGCGAACAGCTCCTGCAGCAGCGGCGTGTTCAC
>DASTQT010000473.1:0-5696 GCA_035761605.1 Agromyces sp.
ATCGGCGACCTGGAGAGCGCGGCCGAACTCGTGCAGCTCATCCACCGCGTGCAGGAGGAACGCGAGCCGTACGGGCAGGCCGGGATCCCCGGCATCCCGGGGGCGACGCGCATCCTCGAGCGCCCGCGTCCCGAGCGCGTCGCCGTGGCGGCCTTCCCCACCGGGCACCCGCGCTCGCGCGGCGTGAACCAGGACGTCGACGTGCTGCTCGCCAAGGAGGTCGCCGGCGCGAACCTCGCGATCACGCAGCTCTTCTGGCACGCCGACGACTACCTCGGCTTCGTCGAGCGGGCCCGCGCGGGCGGGGTCACCATCCCGATCCTGCCGGGCATCATGCCCGTCACCTCCGCCGCTCGGCTCTCGCGCCTCGCGCTGCTCACGGGCGTGCCCGCGCCGAGCGAGCTCGCCATCGCGCTCGAGATCGAGCCCGACGCCGACGCCCTGTTCGACCTCGGCGTCGAGTTCGCCGCGAACCTCGCCGGCGAGGTGCTCGCCGGCGCACCCGGACTCCACCTGTACACCTTCAACCGCCACGAGGCCGTGCTCGCCGTCCTGGACCGGCTCGACCTTCGCACCATCCCCGCCCACGCGGGCACCGAGAGGAACACGAGAACACGATGACCGCACCCGCCTTCCCCGCTGGAACCATCCTCGGCTACCCGCGCATCGGGCGCCGCCGCGAGCTCAAGCACGCCGTCGAGGCGTTCTGGGCCGGCCGCATCGACGCCGGCGAGCTCGAGCGCACCGCCGCCGGCCTGCGCGCCGCGACGCGCGAGCGCCTCGCCTCGCTCGGCCTCGGCCGCACCGACTCGGCGATCCCCGAGAGCTTCTCGTACTACGACCAGGTGCTCGACGCCTCGGTCGCGGTCGGCGCGATCCCTGCGCGCTTCCAGCGGCTGCTCGACGCGGACGGCCGCCTCGACCTCGCCGGCTACTTCACGGTCGCCCGCGGCGAGGGCGCCGACGCGCCCCTCGAGATGACGAAGTGGTTCGACTCGAACTACCACTACCTGGTGCCCGAGATCGGCCCCGACACCGCATTCGCCGCGCACGCCGACGCGCTCGTCGCGCAGGTGCGCGAGGCCCGCGAGGCCGGGTTCATCACGCGCCCCGTGCTCGTCGGACCGGTGACGTTCCTGCTGCTGGCGAAGGCGGCGGATGGCGCGCCCGAGGGCTTCCGTCCGCTCGACCGCCTCGCCGACCTCGTGCCCGTGTACGCCGAACTGCTCGCGGCACTCCGCGACGCCGGCGCCGAGTGGGTGCAGCTCGACGAGCCGGCGCTCGTGAGCGAGAGCATCGACGAGGCGCGCGACCGCGTGCTCGAGTCGGTCGGTGCCGCGTACGACGCGCTCGGTTCCACGGACCGCCGTCCCGCGATCTTCGTCGCCGCGCCGTACGGATCGCTCGACGACGCGCTGCCGGCGCTCGCGGCCACGCCGGTCGAGGCGCTCGGCCTCGACCTGGTCCGCGGCACCGCGCCCGGCCAGCTCGACCCGGCCACCGAGGAGTCGCTCGCCGCGAAGACCCTCGTCGCGGGTGTCGTCGACGGCCACAACATCTGGCGCGGCGACCTCGAGCGCGCGTTCTCGCACGCCGAAGCGCTCCGCTCCCGCTCCGGGGATGTCGCGGTCTCGACCTCGACCTCGCTGCTGCACGTGCCGCACGACGTCGAGGATGAAGCCGCGCTCGACGCCCGGCTCGCGAGCTGGCTCGCGTTCGCCGACCAGAAGGTCGGACAGGTCGCCGTGCTGGCCCGCGGGCTGGCCGAGGGTCGCGACGCGATCGCGGCCGAGCTCGACGCGGCATCCGCCTCGCTCGCCGACCGCGCCGCCGCGCCCGGCGTGCGAGTGCCCGCCGTGCGCGACCGCCTCGCTGCGCTCGACGCCGCGGCGTTCTCGCGTGCCGCGTATGACTCGCGCGTCGCCGCGCAGGAGGACCTGGACCTGCCCGCCCTGCCGACCACGACCATCGGGTCGTTCCCGCAGACCGCCGACATCCGCCGCGCCCGCGCCCGTCTCGTCAAGGGCGAACTGACGGATGCCGCCTACCGCGAGCTCATGCGCGAGGAGATCGCCCGCGTCATCCGGCTGCAGGAGGAGCTCGGCCTCGACGTGCTCGTGCACGGCGAGCCGGAGCGCAACGACATGGTGCAGTACTTCGCCGAGCTGCTCGACGGCTTCGCGGTCACGCAGAACGGGTGGGTGCAGTCGTACGGCTCGCGCTGCACGCGCCCGTCGATCCTGTGGGGCGACGTCTCTCGCCCGGCGCCGATGACGGTCGAGTGGTCGGAGTACGCGCAGTCGCTGTCGGAGAAGCCCGTCAAGGGCATGCTCACGGGGCCGGTGACGATCCTCGCGTGGTCGTTCGTGCGCGACGACCAGCCGCTCGGCGACACGGCGCGCCAGGTCGCGCTCGCGCTGCGCGACGAGATCACCGACCTCGAGGCCGCGGGCATCCGCGTGATCCAGGTCGACGAGCCGGCGCTGCGCGAGTTGCTGCCCCTCAAGCGCGCCGACCAGCCCGCCTACCTCGACTGGTCGGTCGGGTCGTTCCGTCTCGCGACGGGCGGCGCGGCGCCGGCCACGCAGGTGCACACGCACCTCTGCTACTCGGAGTTCGGCGTCGTGATCGACGCGATCCGCGAGCTCGACGCCGACGTCACCTCGATCGAGGCGGCGCGCAGTCGCATGGAGGTCGTGGACGACCTGTCGGCCAGCGGCTTCGACCACGGCGTGGGCCCGGGCGTCTACGACATCCACTCGCCGCGGGTGCCGAGCGTCGAGGAGGTGCAGTCGCTGCTCGAGCGGGCGGTCGGCGCGATCCCGGCCGGGCGCCTCTGGGTGAACCCGGACTGCGGCCTGAAGACGCGCGGCTACGACGAGACGGTCGCGTCGCTCGCGAACATCGTCGAGGCGACGCAGGCCGTGCGCGCGGGCGTCGGGGTCGGCGCGACCGCGGGCTGAACCCGGGCACGGATCGAACGAGGGCGGATGTCGCGGCGTGCAGCCGCGGCATCCGCCCTCGACGTCTCGTCAGACCGCGCGCAGGACCGCGACGACCTTGCCGAGCACTTCGGCCTGGTCGCCGAGGATCGGCTCGAACGCGGAGTTGCGGGGGAGCAGCCACGTGTGCCCGTCGCGCTGGCGGAGCACCTTGACGGTGGCCTCGCCGTCGAGCATGGCGGCGACGATCTCGCCGTTCTCGGCCGTGGGCTGCGAGCGCACGACGACCCAGTCGCCGTCGCAGATGGCGGCGTCGACCATGGAGTCGCCGACGACCTTGAGGATGAACAGCTCGCCCTTGCCGACGAGCTGGCGGGGGAGCGGGAACACCTCTTCGACCTGCTGCTCGGCCGTGATGGGCACGCCGGCCGCGATGCGGCCCACGAGCGGCACCATCGCGGCGTCGCCGACCGGGGCCGAGTCGGCGCTGGACTGGCGCGGCTCGGTGCCGGGCACGTCGATGAGCACCTCGAGCGCGCGCGGGCGGTTCGGGTCGCGGCGGAGGTAGCCCGCCAGCTCGAGCTGGTTGAGCTGGTGCGTCACGCTGGAGAGCGAGGACAGCCCCACCGCATCGCCGATCTCGCGCATGCTCGGCGGGTAGCCCCGGTCGGCGACCGAGCGCCGGATCACCTCGAGGATCGAGAGCTGCTTCGCGCTCAACGTCTTGCGCCGACGCGACCGGCCGCCCGCGCCGCGTGCCTGGTCGATGTCGATGCTCACGGTGTCGCCTCTCGTCTCGGCCGCCGTCGGCCTGATCGTGATGTCGGTGGTCGGTGTTCGACTGTTCCCGACATTCGAAACTGTATCCGCCTCGCACGCGCGCGACAAACATCCGTTCGAGTGTGTCGCGGAATCGGGCCGGGAATCCCACTCTTCCCGGTCCTTGCAGGTTCGATTGTTCGAAGATATATTCGGAACACAGCTTCGCATCCGGCCCTCCCGGCCGAGGGTCGGATGCGGGGCTACCGGGAGGTGCGGAATGAGTGCAGTGCTGATGGGAACGACCGTCGCGGGCTCCGCGATGCCCGATCTCGCTCGGGTGCGGAGCCGCACGCGCCTGCGCCTCACACGCCGGGGCCGTGTCGTGTTCACGGCGCTCCTGGCGCTGCCGCTCGTGATCGGCGTGCTCCTCGGCACGCTCGCCTCGGGCGGCGCGGTCGCCGGCATCGACGACGGTGCGGGGCCGGCGGTCTTCGACACCGTGGTGGTCGGAGCGGGCGACACGCTCTGGGGCATCGCCGAGTCCATCGCGCCCACGGCCGACCCGCGCGACGTGATCCTCGAGATCATGCAGCTCAACGGACTGCGCGACCCCGTCGTGCAACCGGGTCAGCGCCTGGCGCTGCCGGTCGTCGAGTAGCACCATCCGCCGACCCCACGCGGTCACGCGGCCATCGCCGGCGCCGAAACGTCGAGTCGGCCGCGGATACCATTGATCGGTGACGAGTCTCGACGACCTTCCCATCCGCGACGACCTCCGCGGCAAGTCCCCGTACGGTGCGCCCCAGAAGTCGGTGCCCGTCGCCCTGAACGTCAACGAGAACACGCATCCGATCCCCGAGGATGTCGCGCACGACATCGTCGCGCGCGTCGCCGCCGCGATCATCGGCCTCAACCGCTACCCCGACCGCGAGTTCACCGACCTGCGCACCGCGCTCGCGCGGTACCTCGGCCACGGGCTCGAGCCGGCGCAGCTGTGGGCGGCGAACGGATCGAACGAGGTGCTCCAGCACATCCTGCAGGCGTTCGGCGGCCCGGGCCGCAGCGCGCTCGGCTTCGCGCCGACCTACTCGATGTACGGGCTGCTCGCCTCGGGCACCGGCACCGAATGGATCACCGCCGAGCGCGACGCCGACTTCGAGCTCTCGCCAGAGACCGCCGTCGACGCCGTGCGGCGCCACGACCCCGACATCGTGCTGCTCTGCGCCCCCAACAACCCCACCGGGACCCCGCTCTCGCTCGAGACGATCGCGGCCGTCGCCGACGCGGCGCGGGGCGTCGTCGTGGTCGACGAGGCGTACTTCGAGTTCGCGGACCCCGGCACGCCGAGCGCGCTCACGCTGCTCGCGGGCCGGCCCCGGCTGCTCGTCTCCCGCACAATGAGCAAGGCGTTCGCGTTCGCCGGTGCGCGCGTCGGCTACCTCGCCGCCGATCCGGCCGTCATCGACGCCCTGCGGCTCGTGCGCCTGCCGTACCACCTGTCGGCACTCACGCAGGCCGCGGCGCTCGGCGCGCTCGCGCATTCCGACGAGATGCTCGCGATGGTCGACGAGATCCGCGGCCAGCGCGACCGGATCGTCCGCGAGCTCGGTGCACTCGGGTACCGGCCGTACCGCAGCGGGGCCAACTTCGTGCTCTTCGGCGGGGTCGACGACCCGCACGGCGTCTTCGAGGCGCTGCTCGATCGCGGCATCCTCATCCGCGAGATCGGCCTGCCCGGGTGCCTGCGCGTCACCGCGGGAACCGAGGCCGAGACCACCGCGTTCCTCGAGGCGATGGCCGCCTTCACGCCCGCCCGCGCCGTCGCACCCTGATGTCCGTCACGACCCGCCTGAATAGGATGACCGCATGACCACCGATCGCCCCGCGCGCACCGCGCGCGTGCAGCGCGAGACCAGCGAGTCGAGCATCGACCTGTCGATCGACCTCGACGGCACCGGCACGAGCGACATCGAGACGAGCGTGCCGTTCTAC
>DASTQT010000474.1:0-3153 GCA_035761605.1 Agromyces sp.
CCGCTGGTGCCGACGTCGAGACGGGGCACGACGCCCTGGCGTTCGGCCGCGCCCGTCGTCGCGACCCGGAATCCGGCGGCGGCGAGGGCGCCGAGCACCGTCGGGCCCTCCCAGCCGAGCGAGGGGTGCGCGGCCACGCCCGCGGGCTTGTCGACCACGACGATCTCGTCGTCGTCGTGGACGATGCCGAGATCGGGCACCGGGATGGGCTCGACCTCGAGCGTGCGCGGCGGAGCCCAGCTCACCTCGAGCCACGCCCCGGCGCGCAGGCGGTCCGCCTTGTCGACGAGAGCGCCGTCGAGCAGGACGCCGCCCGCCGACGCGATCTCGGCGGCCTGCGTCCGGGAGAAGCCGAGGAGCTTGGAGAGTCCGGCGTCCACGCGCGACCCCTCGAGCCCGTCGGGTACGGGCAGTGCGCGGTGCTCCACGTCAGGACTCGCGTGCGAGCTCGGCGGGCGCGCCGCCGCGGGCGCCCGGCCCGGACCCCGACTCGGATGTCGCGGCATCCGTCGCGCCGTCGTCGCCGTCGCGCGCCGGGCGGGAGCCGTCGAGGCCGACGCCCCGGATCGTGAGGATCATGAACAGGACCATGCTCGAGACGATCGCGATGTCGGCCACGTTGTAGATCGCCGGGAGCATCCACGGCGTCGAGATGAAGTCGATCACGTGGCCGATGCCGAAGCCCGGCTCACGGAAGAGCCGGTCGGTGAGGTTGCCGAGCACGCCGCCGAGCAGCAGGCCGAAGACCAGCGCCCAGGCGATCGAGCGGATGCGACGGGCGAACCACACGATGAACGTGATGACGCCCGCGGCGAGGATCGTGAAGACCCAGGTCATGCCGCTCGCGATCGAGAAGGCCGCCCCGGGATTCCGCACGAACTGCCACTGCAGGACGCTGCCGAGGACCGGGACGACCTCGCCCTCGGCGAGCGTCGTGACGACGAAGTACTTGCTCAGCTGGTCGACGCCGTAGACGGTGATCGCGACGCCGACCAGGATGAGCAGCGCGGTGGTGCCGACCCTGGCCGCGCGCTCAGCCGGCAAAGCCCTGGAAGGTCGGAGCGGGCTGCTCGTTGCTCACGCCCTGTGCTCCGACCGGGGCCGAGAAGCCCGCGCCGCCGGAGACCTGCACCGGCTGCGCGGTGTCGAGCTCGCGGAGCTGGCCCTCGATGTAGCTCTTCAGCTTCTGGCGGTACTCGCGCTCGAAGACGCGGAGCTCGTCGACGCGCTTCTCGAGCGCGACCCGCTCCTGGTCGAGGATGCCCATCTGCGCGCGCTGCTTCGCCTCGGCCTCGGCCACGATGCGGGCCGCGGTCGCGTGGCCCTCGGCGATGAGCGCGTCGCGCTTCTCGACGCCCTCGCGCACGTGCTCCTCGTGGAGACGGCGGGCGAGCTGGAGCAGGTTCGTCGTGCTGGTCTGCTCGTCGATCTCGGACTGCGGAGTCGGCGCGGGCGTCGGCACCGCGACCGTGGGCGGCGCGGCGGCCGGCTCGGCGTACACGGGCGCCTGGGCGGCGACGGGCGCGGAACCGCCCTCACCGCCGCGGGCCTCGGCCGCGGCGAGGCGCTGGCGCAGCTCCTCGTTCTCCTGGTTCAGCCGACGCAGCTCGACGACCACCTCGTCGAGGAAGTCGTCGACCTCGTCCTGGTCGTACCCCTCCCGGAACTTCGTCGCCTGGAAGCGCTTGTTGACCACATCTTCCGGAGTTAGCGCCATGGCTTCCCACCCTCAAATCTGTCGAACTGTTCGATCACGTTCAGCTAACGGTAGCAAAGAGAACCTCACGGAGGCAGAGCGCCGGCGCTCGGCGCGCCAGCTGCGTGCCATCCGGTCACGCGGAGGCCGCCGAGGCCGCGGCGAGCCACGACACGACCGTCATCGCGACGATCACCACGAGCATCGCGATGCTCCAGCCGAGGTCGAGCGCGACCTGGCCGAGGCGGATCGGCGGCACGAGCCGACGGAAGAACCGCACGAGCGGGTCGGTCACGGTGTACACGCCCTCGACGAGCACCAGCACGAATCCCTTCGGCCGCCACGAACGGTTGAACGTGCGCACGAGGTCGAGCACGAACCTCGCCCACATCACGAAGAAGTAGATGAGGAGGAGGGTGTAGAGGAGGTTCCAGACGACGACGAGGGCACTCACGTCGGGGAGTCTACGCGTGCGTGAAGAACGACGCCTCGACGTCGCCCTCGGCCTCACCGGCCTCGCCGGAGACCACGACGTGCGCGGGCGAGAGCAGGAAGACCTTGCTCGTCACGCGCTCGATCTTGCCGTAGAGGCCCTGCGAGAGCCCGCTCGCGAAGTCGATGAGCCGGCGCGCGTCGGAGTCGGACATCTGCGACAGGTTGATGATGACCGGCACACCCTCGCGGAAGGACTCGGCGATCACCTGGGCGTCTCGGTACTGGCGCGGGTGCACCGTGAGGATCTCGTTCATCTCCGCCTGCGGGGGTGTCGGTTGGATGTGCTGCTTCCTGAGCGGTGTCACCGCGGCCCCGGTCTTCTGCGCCGGGGCGGGCGCGGCGTGCACGATGGGCGCCGGCGCTGCCGCCGTCTGCGGCGTCTCGGCCTCGAACTCCTCGTCGGCGAGTCCGAGGTAGACCATGGTCTTCTTGAGCGGGTTCGACATCGCTGCCTCCGTCAGTGTTTCCGTGGTTCCGAGGCTAGCCCGGGGTCGGGCGATTGCCCGTGATTGCCGTGCCGATGCGAAGGTGTGTCGCACCCTCCAAGATCGCGTCGCGATAGTCGTGCGACATCCCCATGGACAGCGCGGTCGCGTCGGGCGCCAGTGCGCCGATGCGCTCCGAGAGGGAGCGGACGCGCGCGAATGCCGGCCTGGCGGGCTCGCCGAGCGGCGCGACCGCCATGAGTCCGAGCAGTCGCAGCCCGGGCGTGTCGAGCACGTGCTCGACGAGCGGCTCCAGGGCATCGGGCTCGACGCCTCCGCGGCCGGGATCGTCGGTCAGGTTGACCTGGACGAAGCAGTCGACGGATGTCTCCTCCGACCGCAGCGCGTCCACGAGCGACGCACGGTCGACCGAGTGGATCACCGAGGCGTAGGCGCGGACCTGCCGTGCCTTCTTCCCCTGGAGCTGCCCGACGAAGTGCCAGGTCAGTCCGAGGTCGGCGAGCTCGCGGGCCTTCG
>DASTQT010000475.1:0-5841 GCA_035761605.1 Agromyces sp.
CCGGCATCCACCGGCAGGTCGACGACCAGCGTCGTACCCGACGGCTCGGCGGTCGAGACGTGGACCGTGCCACGGAGCGCGGCGACTCGGTCGCGGATGTTCGCCAGCCCGCCGCTCGTCGCCGTCGCCGGCGACACGTCGCCCATGCCGCGTCCGTCGTCGCGGATCGAGATCGTGAGGTGCCCGTCCTCCCTCGCCAGGCCGACGGACGCGTGGGTCGCGTTCGCGTGCTTCGCGGTGTTCGCCAGGGCTTCGCGGACCACGTAGTACGCGGTCGTCTCGACCTCGTCCGAGAACCGCTCGGAGCGCACCTCGGCATCCGCCTCGACCGCGAGGGGAATCGGGAACCTCGCGACGCCGGACTCGACGGCCGCGACGAGGCCGTTGTCGGTGAGCACGGGCGGGTGGATGCCGCGCGCGAGCTCGCGCAGGTCCGTGAGCGTCCTGCGGGCCTGGTCCTGCAGCTCGACGAGCTCCTCCGACGTGAGTTCCCCACGCTGGAGTCGATTCCGGGCGAGGCGCAGCCCGGCGATCTGCGCAACCACGTCCTGCTGGATGCCGTCGTGCAGGTCCCGGTCCAGTCGGCGCCGCTCGTCGTCCTGCGCGGCGACCAGCCGTTCGCGCGACGCCGTGAGCTGCTCGAGCTGCTCGGCGAGCTGTGCGGTCAGGCGCACGTTCGCGACGGATGCCGCGGCCTGGCCCGCGACCGTGCGGAGCAACCCCTGCTCGGCGTCGCCGTACTCGCCGCGACGGCGCGGGCCGACCTCGATGCGGCCGAGCGCCCGGTCGGCGTGCACGAGGTCGACGGACAGCACCGCGTCGCCGACCACGTCGCCGGCGACGCCGACGGCCGACTCGGCGAGCGCGCCGTCGTCCCCCGCCAATCGGATGCGCGCCCACGACGCATCGAGCCCGTCGCGGACCGCGGCAGCGAGATGCGCGAGCAGGTCGCGCGGTTCGCCGGCCCGCTCGAGCCGCGCGCCGAGCTCGCTCAGCATCTCGAACTGCTTGTCGCGGTCGCCGAACACGAGGCGGTGGATGCGTCGCTGCAGCCACGTGCGGAGCGGCAGGAGGGCGACCGCGACGAGCGTCGTGAGCAGCACGGCGCCGACGACGGTGAACGATCCGGCGAGCAGCATTCCCGCGCCGGCGACCGCGACGCCGTAGAGCACGCTGATGAGCGCCGACGAGGAGCGCGCGACGAACTGCGCCCGAGCGCCCTGGGCGATGTCGAAGGCGCCGTAGCGGAGGACGCCGTGGATCGCCGCGATCGGGATCGCCGCCAGGAGGCCGAACACCGCGACCTCGAGGAGCCAGTGCTGCGTCGCCGCCCAGAGCGGCCAGGCGACGATGAGCGCGAGGACGATCCACGTCATGACGCGGATCCGGGCGCGGACGGCGACGTCGCCGAAGAACGCCCGCGAGATGAGCACCACCAGTGCGAGGAAGATGGCCGGCCACTGGAGGACGATCCACTCGACCGCGGGGGCCGCCCCCTCGAGCGCGGGCACGGCGAACGGGTTCGGCACCGATCCGCCTCCGTCGTGGAGCGGTGCCGGGTCCAGGAGGTACGGCGTGACGAACGCCGACAGCGGGGCGACCACGACCGGCACCCACACGAGCCCCACCGCCCAGCGTTGCCACCGGCGCTCCGGGACCCCCGTCGGGTAGGTCGCGATCATGCTGATGAATGCGGAGGAGGCCACTCGGTCGACGGTCAGGGCGACGACCGACAGCGCGGGGAACCACGACGCTCCCACCACGTCGGGGTTCGCGCCCACGAACGTCTGGAAGGCCGTACCGACCGCGATCGCCGTCCCCGTCCCCGCGATGAACAGTGCCGATCGAGACGTCGAGACGGTGAGCAGCCAGATGCCGAACACGAACAGGGGCAGGATGCCGAGGAGGGGCCAGACGATGCCGTCGGCGTTCCCGTCGGCCACGAATCCGCGGATGATCACGACGTAGACGGCCGACGCCGCCCCGAGCGGCGCCAGGGCTGCGAACCATCCCCACCTGCGGAGCACACTCCCATGGTCCACCCGCATCGTCCCGTCCGGGAGAGGGTCACCCCCGGCGTCCCTTAGCGGCTGGCCCCCATCGGGTGTGCGGGCGTCCGCCACGCGGCATCCGGTTCGCTGCGTTCCGGCGCCGGCGCGGCCGGGCGAATGTGAGGGGCGAGCGGATGCCGCGTCGAGGCGCCGCACGAAGGAGAAGGCATCATGCGCACGCTCTACACCGGTCTCGCCTGGACCGTCGCCGGGGCCGTCGTGGTCCAGGCCGCCGCGATCGCGTTCGCGTTCGGCGGCATGCTCAACCTCGTCTCCGAGGGCGGCGTGGTCGACAAGGCCCTGCTCGAGAGCTTCCAGGCCGCCGGCGTCGGCGAGATCGGGTTCATGATCCACGGGATCGTGGGCGGCGTGCTCATCCCGTTGATCGCACTCGCGATGCTCGTGGTCTCGTTCTTCGTGCGCGTGCGCGGCACGACGATGTGGGCGGCGATCGTCTTCGGGCTCGTCGCCCTGCAGGTGACGCTCGGCTTCTCGATCACCGACATGCCGTACCTCGGGCTCATCCACGGCGCGAACGCGCTCGCGGTCGTCGCCACGGCGTCGTTCGCCGCGATGCGCATGCGGCGCGCCTCGGAGCGCACCACCGCGGATGAGGTGACCGCAGATGCCGTCGCGGCGTGAGGTGCTCCGGCGGGTCGCGCTCGGCACCGCGGTCGCGACCGCGCTCGGCGCCGGCGCGCTCGCGTGGAGCTCCACGCTGCTCGGCGAGTACTCGGTGATGGACATGGGCTCGGGCGATGCGCACGGGCACGAGCACGGCGGCCACGCGCAACCCGGCGCCGTCGCGGCGGGCGCGGCCGCGCCATCCGGTGTCGCGGGCTCGCCGGTCGTCGTCGACGTGACGTCCCTGGCCGCGGACCCCGACCGCCCCGCCGACGTGCGCGTCGAGCTGGTCGCGCGGCAGGAGCCGATCGACGTGCCCGGCGGACCTCGCATCGACGGGTACACCGTGAACGGCACGTCGCCGGGCCCCGAGATCCGCGCGACGCAGGGCGACCTCGTCGAGGTGACGCTCGTGAACGAGTCGGTGACGGATGGCGCCACCCTGCACTGGCACGGCATCGACGTGCCGAACGCGGCCGACGGCGTCGCCGGCATCACGCAGGACGCCGTGCCCGTCGGCGGCCGCCACGTCTACCGGTTCGTCGCCGAGGACGCCGGCACCTACTGGTACCACTCGCACCAGCTGTCGCACGACCAGGTGCTGCGCGGCCTGCTCGGCGCGATCGTGATCGACCCCGCGTCGTCGCCGGCGGATGCCGCGGCCGACGTCGACGTCACCGCACTGCTGCACGTGTACGGCGGGCAGCACACGCTCAACGGGCGCGTCGCCGACGAGCGCGTCGACGCGGCGCCCGGATCGACCGTGCGCGTGCGCGTCGTCAACACCGACCAGGGCACGGCCGCGGTGTGGTCGGCCGCGCCGTATCGCGTGCTCGCGATCGACGGGCGCGAGGTGCACGAACCCGGCGAGGTCGACGGTCAGCGGCTGCTCATCCCGGCCGGCGGGCGAGCGGATGTCGCGGTGCAGGCGCCCGCGACCGGTGCCGCCGTGCGCCTGCACGTGGGCGGCGCACGCAGCGTGCTCATCGCCGACGCCGCCGCCCCCGAAGCCGCCGCCCCGGCCGCGCGCCAGCCGAAGGACACCCTCGATCCGCTCGCCTACGGCAGCCCCGCACCGCTCGACTTCGACCCCTCGACGCCCGACCGCTCGTACGACTACGTGATCGCACGCCGATTCGGGATCATCGACGGCCGCCCCGGCAACTTCTGGACGATCAACGGCCGCATGTTCCCCGACGTGGCGATGTTCCACGTGCGCGAGGGCGACATCGTCGCGATGCGCGTGGTGAACGACTCGGGCGACGTGCACCCGATGCACCTGCACGGGCACCACGTCGTGGTGCTCTCGCGCGACGGCGTCGCGGCATCCGGCAGCCCCTGGATCGTCGACTCGCTCGACGTCCACCCGGGCGAGACCTACGAGATCGCATTCGTCGCCGACAACCCCGGCATCTGGAGCGACCACTGCCACACGCTGCCGCACGCGGTCGACGGACTCGTCGCCCACGTCATGTACGAGGGCGTGACGACGCGGTTCACGATCGACGGCGTGGCGGGCAACCGGCCCGAGTGACGGCGGTCACCGTCCCTCGGCCGAGACGTCGCGGATGCACGGCCCGACGATGCATCCGCGACGTCTCGATGGACGTTCGGGCTTCTACGCCGTGCGGACCGCTCCGACCCGCGCGTGCGAGAGCGCCCAGTCGAGCGCGTGGTCGGCGACCTCCTCCCAGCCCGGCTCGGCGCAGATCCAGTGCGAACGGCCCGGGAACTCGACGTACTCGGTGATCGCCGGCGACTTCGCCCAGTGCTTCGCGTTGGACCTGTTCACCGACGGCGGCATGATGTGGTCCTTCTCGCCGCCGATGAACAGCAGCGGTGCGCGGTCCTTCGAGTAGTCGACCCAGGTCTCCTGCGCTCCCGGCTTGAAGTTCGCGATGAGGCCGTAGGCCCACACCCAGTTGCCGGGCGCAGGGATCGCATACTCCTGCCACACCGCGTCCGACTCCTCGCGCGAGAGCGTGTTCGCGAACGCGTAGTGGAACTCCTCGGGCGTGAAGCCCACCGCCCTGTGCCGGTTCGCCGGGTTCTTCAGCGCAGGGAAGAGCGACTTCACCTGCGACAGCGGGCTCACGCGCACGCCCTCGGTGGGCGCCGAGTCGACGACCACGGCGGCCGCGCCGAGCCCCCGCGCGAGCAGCAGCTGCGTGAGGGTGCCGCCGAACGAGTGGCCCATGATGATCGGCGGCGCCGGCAGCGCTTCGATCTGCGCGGCGATGTGGTCGACGGTCTCGGGCACGGTGAGCTTCGCGATGAGGTCGGGGTTCTCGCGGAGCGCTTCGACCTCGATCTCGAAGCCGGGATAGCCGGGGGTGAGCACGGTGAAGCCCTTCTGCTCGAAGCGCTCCTTCCATCCCTGCCAGCTGCGCGGCGTCATCCAGAGGCCGTGCACGAGCACGATGGTGTCGGGGGCGGTGTCGGTCTGGTCGGTCATGATGTGGTCCTTTCGCGGGGTGGATGGGTGCGAGCGGATGCCGCGGCATCCGTCTCAGGAATCGATGAACCCGAGCAGGTCGGCGTGCAGCCGCTCGCGCTCGGTATCGGGGAGCCCGTGTGCGCCGTTCTCGTACACGGTGAGGGTCGCGCCGGCGATCGCCGCCGCCGAGCGCCTGCCGCCGACCTCGAACGGCACGACCTGGTCGTCGTCGCCGTGGATCACGAGGGTCGGCACGTCGACCGTCGCGAGATCGTCGCGGAAGTCGGTCGCCGAGAAGGCCGCGATGCACTCGTACGCGGCCCGGTGGCTGCAGGCCATGCCCTGCAGCCAGAACGCATCGCGGACGCCCGGCGAGACGTCGTCGGTGCGGTTGTTGCCGAAGAACGGCCCGTCGGCGAGGTCGCGGTAGAGCTGCGCGCGGTCGGATGCCTCGCCGGCGCGCAACCTGTCGAACACCTCGATCGGCAGGCCCTCGGGGTTGTCCTCGGTGCGGAGCATCAGGGGCGGCACCGCCGAGACCAGCACGAGCTTCGCGACCCGGCCGCTGCCGTGCCGTCCGAGGTAGTGCACGATCTCGCCGCCGCCGGTGGCATGCCCGACGAGCGTGAGCCCCGTGAGGTCGAGGTGGTCGACGAGGCAGGCCAGGTCATCCGCGTACGTGTCCATCTCGTTGCCGTCCCACGTCTGGGTCGACCGGCCGTGCCCGCG
>DASTQT010000476.1:0-3592 GCA_035761605.1 Agromyces sp.
CAGGCCGAGGAACGACATCAGGTTCATCGACGTGTACGCCCGCGCGGGCACGTGGTCGGCGTACGCGCCGTACCGATCGTCGAGGCCGGCAGCCCGCAGCGCCGCGGCGAAGAGCTCGGCGTGCTGGCGTTCGGGCCGGCCGCCACCGTACTCGTCGGCCTGGATCTCGACGAGCGCGACCTTCGCGCGGCCGTGCAGGCGCGGGATCGCCCACGTGTGCGGGTCGGCCTCCTTGAGGGTGTAGATCGAGCGGCACGCGAGCACCTCTCGCACCTGCTCGACCGTCGCGTCGCGCTCGACCCAGGCCGAGAGTCCGGGGGTGTCGTCGAGCGAGACGAGCTCGAACAGCGCCTCCGGCACGCCGCGGGTCGCCTCGGGCTGCGGCACGACGCGGCGGAGGCCGCGCTCGAACGCCTGCTCGAGCTCGAGGCGGACCTGCAGCAGCCGGGGCTCCCACTCCCACGCGTCGGGCACGCCCTCGATGCCGCCGTAGTGGAGTTCGTACAGGAGGAACAGCGCGAGCTGGATGTCATCGTCGTCGACCACGTCGGCGGTACGCGTGAGGGCGCCGATCGCGCTCGCCTCGACGAGGTCGAGGCCGGCGAGCCGCGTGTGCCGCATGAGCCGGATGAGCGCCGCACTCAGCGGTCCGCGCGGCTCGGGCGGCGACATCGGTCGCATCGGGTCCAGGTCGACGGATGGCACGTCCGCCGCCTCCTCGGACGTTCCCGGTTCCGCGGGGGTCACCGCGTCGGTCGTCGTCACTTCCCGCGCCTCCTCGCACTCGGGTCCACTTCCAAGGTACGCCGGGTCGGCGCGGGTGGCAGGGGGTTGACCGGCGTGGGCCGGAGACGCGGTGAGGCGGTCGGGCTCAGTCGCTCGGGTCGGTCGGCGCGGCCGCCTCGAGTGCGCGTTCGAGGTCGAGCGCGAGGTCGTCGGGGTGCTCGAGGCCGACCGAGAGGCGCAACAGGCCCTCGGGGATCGTCTCGGCCTCGGCCGCCCAGCGACGGCGGCGCTCGAGCTGGGACTCGACGCCGCCGAGGCTCGTCGAGTGCACCCAGACCCGGGTCGCCTCGGCGACCCGCTCGGCGGCATCCGCCCCGCCCGCGACGACGATCGAGATGATCGCGCCGAACCCGGGGTAGCGGACCTCGTCGAGTGCGGGATTGCCGGTGAGCCGCTCGACGAGCGCGTGCGCGGTCGCCTGGGCGCGCTCGAGACGGACGGGCAGCGTGCGCAGGCCGCGCAGCGCGAGGAACGACTCCATCGGGCCCGGGATGGCGCCGCGCAGGCGCCGGCGGCCCTCGATGCGGTCGCGCAGCGCCTCGTCGCGGGCGACGACCGCGCCCATGATGACGTCGCTGTGGCCCGAGATCGACTTCGTCGCCGAGTGCACGACGAGGTCGGCGCCGGATTCGAGGGGGCGCTGCAGCAGCGGCGTCGCGAACGTGTTGTCGACCGCGAACAGCGCGCCGGCCGCGCGTGCGGCACGGCCGATGGCGTCGAGGTCGGCGACCTCGAGGGCCGGGTTGGTGGGTGACTCGATCCAGACGAGGTGGGCGCCGGCCGCGGCATCCGTCACCGCGGCCGTGTCGGTCACGTCGACGTACCGCACGGAGGCGTTCCGCGAGGCGGCGAGGTCGTCGAGCAGGCCGATGGTGCCCGTGTACGAGTGCCGCGGCGCAACGACCGTGCCGCCGGTCGGCACGAGGTCGAGCACCGCCGAGATCGCGGCCATGCCAGACGCGAACGACACGCAGGTCCCGCCCTCGAGCGCGCCGAGCGCCTGCTCGAACGCCTCCCACGACGCGTTGCCGTAGCGGCCGTACGCGGCGGGGCCGCCCGCGTGGTAGGTGGACGCGAGGTGCACGGGGGTGCTCATGGGTGCGTCGGGATCGCGCGCGGGCCGGCCGACGTGCACGGCGAGCGTGTCGGGGTGGAGGCCGGCGTGCTCGTCGCGGTGGGCGGTACCGGGGGTGGCGGATGCCTCGGGGTCGGCGGTCATGGTCGTGCTCCTCGGGATCTTCGGGTGTCCTTCGATCCTCGCCCATGTTCCGTGTGCTCGCGCCCGACTCCTGAGCAGCGTCGAGTTGCCGCTATCGCCGGGAACTTGCACGCAGAACCGCGCGGGAGTGGCAACTCGACCGGCGGAAGAGTCTGGTGACGGCGGCAGGGCGCAGACTGGAGGGGTGACCCCCGACCTTGCGCTCGACTGGCGCGCGCCGCACGAGACGCACGTGGTGCAGACCCTCGGCGTGCTGCGGCGGGGGCCCGGCGACCCGACGTTCGCGCTCGGGGCCGATGGAGCGGTGTGGCGCACGACGCTGACGGGCGCCGGTGCGGCGACGCTGCGCGTCATCCAGCGCTCGCCCGACCTCGTGCGCTGCGAGGTGTGGGGTCCCGGCGCCGAGGCGGTGATCGCGAGCATCCCGTCGATGCTGGGCGAGCGCGACGACACGACGGGCTTCCGCACGGGCGTCGAGGTGCTCGACGACGCGCACCGCCGCAACCCGGGGCTGCGCGTCCCGCGCACGGCGCGAGTGATGGAGTCGCTGGTGCCGGCGATCCTCGAGCAGAAGGTCATCACGCTGCAGGCGCACGCGTCGTGGCGCAGGCTCGTGCTGCGATTCGGGTCGGCCGCGCCCGGGCCGGTCCCGCGGCCGATGCGGGTCGTGCCCTCGGCGGGCGGATGGCGCGCCATCCCGGTCTGGGAGTGGCACCGGGCCGGCGTCGACCCCAAGCGCGCGGCGACGATCCAGCGCGTCGCCGCGTACGCCGACCGCATCGAGGAGGCCGCCGACCTCTCGCACGCCGACGCGGCCGCGCGCCTCACGTACTTCGCCGGCATCGGGCCGTGGACGGCCGCCGAGGTGGCCCAACGCGCGCTCGGCGACCCCGACGCGGTCTCGGTCGGCGACTACCACCTCGCGAACTACGTCGGCCACGCCCTCCACGGCCGCGACATGAGCGACGACGAGATGCTCGAGGCACTCGCACCTTGGGCGGGCCAGCGGTACCGCGTCATCCGCCTGCTCATGGCCGCGGGCCTGCGAGGCCGCCCGCGGCGCGGCGCGCGCATGGCGTTCGTCGACCACACGTCGTACTGACGGGTCGTTGCACGCGAGGTCGCCGCGCTCGCGCGTAGGCTCGGGTGCATCCGCAGACCGCTCGGGCACGGGAAGGGGCGAGCCATGGCGACGACGCCGGACACCCGGGTGCGTGACGCCGTGCCGGACGACGCGGACACCATCGGCCGCCTCCTCCACGACTTCAACACGGAGTTCGACAGCCCGACACCCGACGCCGCGAGCTTCGGCCGTCGGTTCCGTTCGCTCCTCGCGCGACCGGACGTGCTCGTCGCGCTCGCCGAGAACGAGCTGGGCCGGCCGACCGGGTTCGCCTTCCTCACGCTTCGACCGACCCCGTACTACGACGGGCTGCTCGCGCAACTCGAGGAGCTCTATGTCGTCCCGACGCTGCGCGACCGGGGGATCGGCACGGCGCTGCTCGTCCACGCGATCGATGAGGTCCGTGCGCGGGGCGCCGCTGAGGTGCACATCAACGTGGACGAGATCGACACCGACACGCGGCG
>DASTQT010000477.1:0-9536 GCA_035761605.1 Agromyces sp.
GCCCTCCTTCGGCGCAGGGCCCGGCAGGACGGCGGTGGTGCCGGTCCTGTCGTCGAGCACCGCGTCGTCGCCATCGGGGCCGCCGCGGATGAGGAAGAAGCCGGCCGGCCCCGCGTACACATTGAGCCGGGTCATCCCGAGGGTGTGGTCGTGATACCAGATCGTCGACGCGCGCTGCGCGTTCGGGTACTGGAACGTCGCGAATCCCGGTCCCCACGCGACGCCGTAGGCGGCGCTCGCCTTGGTCGCGAAGAAGTCGTACCAGGTGCCCTCGGTGGCGTACTCGGCGGGGATGTCCGTGGCGTCGGGCAGGTACCACGCCTCGGCGTAGCCGTCGCTCTCGTCACCGACCCCGACCGAGCCGTGCACGTGCGTGACGATCGGGACGGGGCCGGTGTACCGCTCGGGCGTCTCGTCGAAGTGGGGCCGATGGTCGCGCCCGTCCTCGCCGCCCGGCGGGTTGGCCCAGTGCAGCGTCGGATCGACGGGCAGCAGGTGCGGCAGGAACGTGCCGCCGTCGTCGACGAGGTCGTTGATCCACTTCACCCTGACGGGGCGGTTCCACTTGGCCTCGATGGTGAGCGAGGGCGCGTTGTGGACCAGCAGGCCCTTCTTGCTCGCGGAGGCCACGGCGCCGTATCCCCACACGGTGGTCATGGGGTACCCGGCCGGCAGCACCTGCTGCGAGAACTGGCGCATGGAGATCTCGTACGCGTCGATGTTCTTGCCGCCGCGCACCGGAATCGTCCCGGCCCGCGGCATGACGGGCGGGATGAGCAGCGGGGTCGCGAACTTCGGGATGGACCCGGCGTCGAGCGACGCGTGCGCGAGGTGCGCGAGCGCGGTCGCCCGGCCGCCCGGGAGCATCGCGTACAGCACGAACCCTGCGCCGGCGGCGCCCGCCGCCCGGATGAACGTGCGGCGCGTGAACGCGCGCGCCTGCGGCTCGTCGATATCCGACATCGTCATCACCTTGTTCGGGACGCGCGCCGCCCGTCGGGACCGCGAATCGACGCGATTTTCTCTCAGGTTCCCGCCGATGCCGCGCCGGGGCAATCCCCCCGTTCGGGACGCGGGGGGGAGGCGGGCGATCAGTGCACGTACTCGAGCAGGTCGGCGCCGACCTGCCGCATGCCGTCGAGCACCGCGAGGCGGGAGGCGAGCATCGTGTCGGCGAAGTACATCGAGACCGCGTACGCGACGCTCGCGCGCGGGCCGCGCAGCACGCCGACCTCGCTGCGCACGCCGCCGTCGGTGCCGGTCTTGTTCATCAGCAGCAGGTTGTGGTCGGGCATGCGGCGCGCGAGCGGGTCGAGGCCGAACGCCGACGCGACCATCGACAGGTCGGCGTTCAGGGACAGCCATCCGACGACCCGCTGCGACACCTCGGGGCTCACGATCTCGCCGCGCGCGAGCGAGGCGAACAGCCACGTGAGCTCCTTCGCCGACCCGATGGACAACTGCGGCGCGTCATCGGGGCCGCGGTGGTCGCGCACGAGGTCGAGCAGCGCGGTGCGCGTGAGGCCGAGCGTCTCGGTTCGGGCGCGCACGGCCTCGAGGCCGATGTGGCGGATGAGCACGTTGGTCGCGAGATTGTCGCTCGACGCGCCGACGACCGCCGCGAGGTCGGCCATGGGCAGCGACGGGGTCTGCAGGTGCTGCCAGATGCCGGAGTCGCCGACGGCGTCGCGCGGGGCGCGGTCGAGCACCGTGAACGCCTCGGGGTTCGCGTGGCCGAGTCGCGAGGCGACCTCGACGAGGAGCAGCACCTTGCCGATCGAGGCCGTCGGCATCACGACGTGGTCGTCGACCGAGAACAGCACCCGGCCCGTCGCCAGGTCGGTCGCGCGCGCCGACACCTGGACGCCGGCGAGCGCGAGCTCGCCCAGTGCGTCGAACCCGCGCGAGAAGTCCTCGTTGTGCTCGTCGGTGCGGTGGCGGCCTCGACGGATGCTGGCGTGACGAGCACGGCGCTCGGAACCCTGCGACGAGGTCACCACGGCGGATACAACGGGCTTTCGTTCGGGTCGCGCGCTCCCCCACCGCGGCTCAAGCGGTGCGTGCGACGGGGATGGACGGGGGTCTGGCGAGCCGCTACCAGATGCGGACGCGCTCGGCCGGATCGAGCCAGAGCGCGTCATCGGAAGCGACGTCGAAGCCAGTGTAGAACTCGTCTATGTTGCGGACGATCTGATTGCACCGGAATTCGTTCGGCGAGTGCGGATCGATGGCGAGCAGGCGGATGACCTCCTCGTCGCGGCCCTTCAGCTGCCACGCCTGCGCCCACGAGAGGAAGAACCGCTGGGCGCCCGTCAGGCCGTCCAGCACGGGCGCCTTCTTCTTGCCGAGCGAGAGCTGGTACGCCTTCCACGCGATCGCGAGCCCGCCGAGGTCGCCGATGTTCTCGCCGATCGTGAGCGCGCCGTTGACGTGGTGCTCGCCGTCGCCGGAGACCTCGAGCTGCTCGGGCACGAGCACGTCGTACTGGTCGATGAGCGCCTTCGTGCGCTCCTCGAACGCCGCCCGATCGGCCTCGGTCCACCAGTCGATCAGGCGCCCGTCTCCGTCGAAGCGCGAGCCCTGGTCGTCGAACCCGTGCCCGATCTCGTGGCCGATGACGGCGCCGATCGCGCCGTAGTTCGCTGCGGCGTCCCGATCCGCGTCGAAGAACGGGAACTGCAGGATGGCCGCGGGGAACACGATCTCGTTGAAGCCCGGGTTGTAGTACGCGTTGATCGTCTGCGGCGTCATGAACCACTCGTCGCGGTCGATCGGCTTGCCGATCTTGCCGAGCTGCCGCTGGAACTCGAACTCGGCCGCCGCGCGCACGTTGCCGACGAGGTCGTCGGCCGACACCACGAGCGTCGAGTAGTCGCGCCACTTCACCGGGTAGCCGATCTTCGGCGTGAACTTCTCGAGCTTGTCGAGCGCCTTCGCGCGCGTTTCCTCGCCCATCCAGTCGAGCTCGGAGATCGACCGCCGGTACGCCTCGACGAGGTTCGCGACGAGCTCGTCCATGGCGTCCTTCGCCGCCGGCGGGAAGTGCCGCTCGACGTAGATGCGGCCGACGGCCTCGCCCATCGCGCCCTCGACGAACGAGACGCCGCGCTTCCACCGCTCGCGCAGCTCGGGCGTGCCCGTGAGCGTGCGGCCGTAGAAGTCGAAGTTCGCGTCGACGAAGTCGGATGAGAGGTACGCCGCGGAGCTGCGGATCACCTGCCACGCGAGCCAGTCGCGCCACGCCGGCAGCCGGTCGTCGGTCAGCAGCGCGCCGACGCCCTCGACGAAGCTCGGCTGGCGCACGACGAGCTCGGCGAACGCGCCCGTGGGCACGCCCATGGCGTCGCGCCACACGTCCAGGTCGACGGATGCCGCGGCCGCGACATCCGCCCAGGGCTTCAGGTTGTACGTCTTCTGGCTGTCGCGCGAGTCGACGTTGGTCCAGTGGCTCGCCGCGATCTCGGTCTCGAGGTCGAACACGCGCGCCGCGCGGGCCGCCGTGTCGTCGAGGTTGGCGAGCCCGAACATCCGCTCGAGGTGCTCGCGGTACTTCTCGCGGATCGCGGCGAACCGCTCCTCGCGGAAGTAGCTCTCGTCGGGCAGGCCGATGCCGCCCTGCTCGACGAACACGAGGTAGCGCTCGGGGTCGCCCGGGTCGTTGTCGACGAAGAGCTGCGCGAAGCCCGACACTCCCTGTCGCTCCAGCCGGCCGACCGCCTCGAGCAGCTGGTCGACGGTGCCGGGCAGGGATGCCTCGACCAATTGCGCCGCGATCGGCGTCGCGCCGAGCATCTCGACGCGCTCCTCGTTCATGAACGACGCGTACAGGTCGCCGACCTTGCGCGCCTCGGTGCCCGGCTCGGCCTGCTGGGACTCCTCGATGATCTCGCGGACGGCTTTCTCGGCCTCCTCGTAGAGCACGATGAAACTGCCGTAGCGCGCCTTGTCGGCGGGGATCTCGGTGCGCGCGATCCACTTGCCGTTGACGTGCCGGAACAGGTCGTCCTGCGGGCGCACGTCGGCGTCGAGTTCGTCGAGGATGATGCCGGAGGGCTTCGTCGCGTCGCTCATCCCCACAGCCTAAGCGGCGGCTTCCCGAGAACGGGCCGAACGACGACGGATGCCGCGTGCCGCGTCATCCGCCCGCCTCATCGGAGCTGCGCGAACCCCTCGGCCTTGCGCGTCGGCCCGACGATCAGGATGGTGTCGCCCTCGGTGAGCACGGTGTCGGCGTCGGCGTTGTGCCATTCGCCGCCGGGCTTCTTGAACGCCGCGATGGTGACGCCGAACTCCTTCCGCAAGCCCGTCTTCCCCAGGGGCGTGCCGTGCAAGCGTGCCGGCGGTGCGGACTTCACGATCGCGTAGCCCGGCTCGATCTCGATGTAGTCGAGCGCGGCGCCTCGCACGAGGTGGGCGACGCGCTTGCCCATCTCGGCCTCGGGCCGGATGACGTGATGCACGCCGAGCTGTTCCAGGATCAACCCGTGCTGCGCGGTCACGGCCTTGGCCCAGATGATCGGGGTCTTCATGCCGAGCAGCACCGAGCAGGTCAGGATCGATGCGGTGACGTCGCTGCCGATCGCGACGACCACGCGGTCGAACTCGTCGACCGCGAGCTGGCGCAGCGCCTCGACCTTGGTCGAGTCCGCGCGGACGACCTGGGTCAGCTCGCCGTTCAGCGACTGGACCGTCTCCTCGTCGGCGTCGATGCCGAGCACCTCGGTGCCGCCGGCCATGAGCTCGAGCGCGAGCGACGTGCCGAACCGGCCGAGCCCGATGACGGCGACCGAGTCGGCCTCGGCGATGCGGCGCGACGTGTCGGCGGCGCCTCCGAACAGGGTGAATCTAGCCAACAGCGGGCCTCTCTTTCGGCAGTTCGTACAGGATGCGGCGCTCGCGGAGCGCGATCGCCGATCCCAGGGTCAGTGGGCCGATCCGGCCGATGAACATCAGCACCGCGAGCACGGCGCGCGCGGCGGGATCGAGTTCCGGGGTGATGCCCGTCGAGAGGCCGACCGTCGCGAACGACGAGATCACCTCGAACAGGACCCGGTCGAACGCGACGCCCGTCATCACCATGAGCAGCACTGTCGCGGCCATCACCGCCGCGACTGCGAGCAGGACCACGGTGATCGCCTGGCGATGCACCGCGCGCGAGAGCCGCTTGCCGAAGATGTTCACGGCACCCTCGCCGCGCAGTTCGGTGAGCAGGATGAAGAACAGCACCGCGAACGTCGTGACCTTGATGCCGCCGCCCGTGCCCGCCGGGCCCGCGCCGATGAACATGAGCACGTCCATCGCGACCCAGCTCTCGTCCCGCATGAGGCCGATGTCGACGGTGTTGAATCCCGACGAACGCGTCTGGACCGATGCGAAGAACCCGGCGAGGATCCGCGTCGCCGGATCGAGGCCGCCCAGCGTGTCGGGGTTGTCCCACTCGACCGCGGTGAGGAAGAGGGTTCCGGCGGCCAGGAGCACGACCGTGCCGGTGAGCACCAGCTTGGTGTTCATCGTCCAGTGGAGCGGCCGGGCGAACTCCTTGCGCAGCTGCATGATCACGGGGAATCCGAGGCCTCCGAGGATGATCGCCGCGCAGACGGGCAGGCAGATGAACGGATCCCCGACGAACTGCGTGAGGCTGTCGGAGTACAGCGCGAAACCCGCGTTGTTGAACGACGAGACCGAGTGGAACAGCGCATACCACGCGGCATCCTGCGGTGCGTAGTCGTAGCCGAACAGGAAGCGCGGGAACAGGAACAGCCAGGTGACGGCCTCGATCGAGAACGAGATCAGGACGATGCCGCGCACGAGGCCGCGCACGTCGTCGTAGCCGACGGACTTCGCCTCGGCGGCGGTGTTGAGCCGCGACCGCACCGAGAGCTTGCGGGCGAGGATGAGCCCGATCAGCGACGCGAAGATCATGATGCCGAGGCCGCCGAGCTGGATCAGCAGCATGATCACGCCGTGACCGAGCGGGGTCCAGTGCACCGGCGTGTCGACGACGACGAGGCCGGTCACGCACACGGCGCTCGTGGCCGTGAAGAGGGCGTCGATGAAGTTCGTGACACCCGGGTCGGAGGTCATCGGCGGCAGCCAGAGCAGGAACGTGCCGACCAGGACGGTGATCGCGAAGCCCGCGACGACGGCCTGCGCCGGGTGGAGCCGGAAGCCCCGCCGGATCCGCATGCGCCTCGTCACGCGCCACGACTCACGTGTCGTCACCGTGGAATCGTACGCCCACGGCGGCCCACGGGGTCGCGCCGACCCGGAGGGGGTGCGAGGATCGAGAGATCATGAACACGATCCTCAACGTCATCTGGCTGATCCTCGCGGGCATCTGGCTCTGGATCGGGTACATGCTCGCCGGTGTCCTGATGTGCGTCCTGATCGTGACGATCCCGTGGGGCATCGCCTCGTTCCGCATCGCGAACTACTCGCTGTGGCCGTTCGGCCGCGAGGTCGTCTCCAACCCCCGCTCGGGCGTGTTCTCGTTCCTCGGCAACGTGGTGTGGGTGCTCCTCGCCGGCTGGTGGCTCGCGCTCGAGCACCTCATCACGGGCGTCATCATGTGCCTGACGATCATCGGCATCCCGCTCGGGATCGCGAACTTCAAGCTCATCCCGGTGTCGCTCGCGCCGCTCGGCAAGGAGATCGTCGAGTCGCGGTGAGCACGTCCCCCGCGCCCGGCCTGCTCGCACGCCGCGCCGTCGACCGCGACATCCTGCGCCTCGCCGTGCCCGCGCTCGGCGCGCTCGTGGCCGAGCCGTTGTTCCTGCTCGCCGACACCGCGATGGTCGGCCACCTCGGCGCGGCGCCGCTGGCCGGTCTCGGCCTCGCGAGCGCGGTGCTGCAGACGATCATCGGCCTGATGATCTTCCTCGCCTACGCGACGACGCCGGCGGTCGCTCGCCGGCTCGGCGCGGGCGACGAGCGCGGGGCGGTCGCGTCCGGTGTCGACGGGCTGTGGCTCGCGTTCGGGCTCGGGTTGGTCCTGGCGGTACTCGGATGGCTCGCCGCGCCGTGGCTCGTGGGCGCCTTCGGCGCCTCCGCCGAGGTGACGGCCGAGGCATCCGTCTACCTCTCGATCTCGATGGCCGGCCTGCCCGCCATGCTCGTGGTGTTCGCCGCGACGGGCCTGCTCCGCGGCCTGCAGGACACGCGCACGCCGCTGTGGGTCGCGGGCCTCGGGTTCACCGCGAACATCGCGCTCAACGCGGTCTTCATCTACGGCCTCGGCTGGGGCATCGCCGGGTCGGCGATCGGCACGGTCGTCGCGCAGTGGGGCATGGTCCTCGTCTACGTCGTGGTGATCGGCCGGCACGTCGCGCGCGTCGGCGCGAGCGCGTGGCCGCACCACGCGGGCGTGCTGCGCGGCGCGAAGTCGGGCGGCTGGCTGTTCCTGCGCACGCTCAGCCTTCGGGTCGCGCTCCTGCTCGCGACGTGGGCCGCGAGCTCGCTCGGTCGCGACGAGCTCGCGGCGTACCAGGTGGCGATCACGATCTACTTCACGCTCGGGTTCGCACTCGACGCACTCGCCATCGCGGCGCAGGCGCTCATCGGCAAGGGGCTCGGTGCAGGCGACGTCGATCAGGCGCGCGCGGTGCTGCGCCGCTGCGTCGAATGGGGCATCGGCGCGGGGGCGGTGATCGGCGCGCTCGTCATCGCGACCGCGTGGGTGCTCCCCGCGGTCTTCACGTCGTCGGCCGAGGTCGCCGCGCTGCTGCCGCCGTCGCTCGTGGTGCTCGGCCTCTCGGCGCCGCTCGGCGGGCTCGTGTTCGTGCTCGACGGCGTGCTCATCGGGGCCGGCGATGCGCGGTACCTGGCGTGGACCGGCCTCGTGAACCTCGCCGCGTTCGTGCCGCTCGCGTTCGGCGTCGTGTGGTGGGCGGATGGCTCGGGCGCCGACGTGCCCGGCGCGCTCGCGCTCGCGGCGCTCACCGCGGCCTTCGCGATCGGGTACCTCGCGGCTCGCGCGATCACGCTGTCGCTTCGCGCGCGTGGGCGGGCGTGGATGATCACGGGAGCGCCGGCGTAGGCGGCGGGCCCGGTTCGGGTTCGAGTGACCAACGGCCCGCCGGTGGCCACTGGCGCTCGCTAGGGTCGAGCCGTCCGCCGACGAAGGAGCCGCCATGTCCATTCGACGCGCCACCGTCACCGCGACCCGCGCCATCGGCGCCCTCGCGATCGCAGGATCGATGCTCGCCCTCACCGCGTGCGTGCCGTTCGTCACCCCAGGCGATCGGCGCACCGAGGACCGCGAGATCGACGATGCGACCGAGGTGGTGCTCCGGGTCGGCGGAGACCTCACCATCCGCCTGGGCGACGAGCCCGCCCTGACCGTGACCGGCGGCGAGAACGTGCTCGAACGCCTCTCCACCGAGGTCGACGACGACCGCCTCGTGATCGGGGTGAACCGCGGACCGCTCATCGTCGGCGAGCGCGACCTCGACATCGAGGTCACCGTCACGTCGCTCGAGTCGGTGATCATCGAGGGTTCGGGCGACGTGGCCGCCGAGTTCGGCAGCGCCGACGACGTCTCGCTCGATATCCGCGGTTCGGGCGAGATCGAGACCGATGCGCTCGACGCGCAGACCGTGCGCACGGCGATCAGCGGTTCGGGGTCGATCGACGTCGAGGGGCGCGCCGACGAGCTCGAGGTGAACCTCAGCGGTTCGGGCGACGTCGACGCATCGGGCCTCGAGACGGCCACGACGCGGATCGTGCTCTCGGGCTCGGGCAACGTCTCGGTCGACGTGCGCGACTCGCTCGACGTCACGTTGTCGGGCAGCGGCACCGTCCGCTACTCGGGTCGCCCCGAGATCCGCAGCAGCATCTCGGGATCCGGCGAGATCCAGCCGTCCTGACGGGCGCCGTCAGCCGCGACGTCGGGAGGGGTGTCAGGCGCGCGGCGGGGCCGTCGTGTCGCCGACGTGGAGGGTGCTCGTGAAGTCGGTTCCGCTCGCGGGCTCCCCCGACAGCATCCGCACGATCGCCTCGCCCGCCGCGCGGCCCTTCGCGACCGACGGCTGCACGAGCGTCGTGAGGTCGTGCTGCAGGCCGTCGACGCGGATGCCGTCGAAGCCGATGACGCTCACGTCGCGCGGCACGTCGAGGCCCAGCGACTCGGCCGCCTGGATGACCCCCGCGGCGAGCAGGTCGGACTGCGCGATGATCGCGGTCGGCCGGGTCGCGGCATCCGTCAACAGGGCACGACCGGCCTCGAGGCCCTCCTCGATCGAGCTGGTCGCGGCGACCTGGGCGCGGATGCCGGGGTAGACGTCGCGCGCCCCGCGCAGCCGCTCGACGCTCGTGTCGACGGTCGCCGACGACTCGTGCCCGGGCGTGAGCGGGCCGCGCTGGCGCGTCGGCTCGAACGGGAGGGTGACGGTCGCGACCTCCGTGTGCCCGAGGTCGCGCAGGTGCTCGGCACCGCGGCGCGTGGCCTCGCGGTTGTCGATGGTGATCTCGGGGATGTCGCCGCCCGGCGCGCCCTCGATGGCGACGGTCGGGATGCCCCGGCGCTGGAGCGCCTCGAT
>DASTQT010000478.1:0-5343 GCA_035761605.1 Agromyces sp.
GGGTCGGGCTGGCGCTCGCCCTCGCCATCCGCTGCGTGCCACTGCTCGCCGACCTCGTGCGCGAGGTGCTCGAGGCGCGCAGGGCTCGCGGCGCGGAGGGGTCGCCGACGGCGTTCGCGGTGCCCGTGATCGTGCGCGCGCTCCGAACCGCCGATCACCTCGGCGAGGCGCTGATGGCGCGCGGTGTCGACGACTGAGACACGGGGTATTGTCGCGGATTCCTCACTTATGGCATACTTCGTGCCAGAAGCGCATGAACTGAGCCATGATGTCCGGAACCTCGTCACGAGTCGCCGACTCCACCCTTCGAGACCGTCAACGGGACCTGACCCGTCGGCTGCTCATCGACGCGTTCGCGCACGTGATCCTGCGGGATGGCATCCACGACATCTCGATGCAGGCGGTCGCCGACGAGGCCGGATGCTCCCTGCGCACCCTGTACCGCTACTTCCCGAGCCGCGAGGCGCTCGTGACGGGACTCGACGACGAGATGCGGTCGTTCCTCACGTCGTGCCTGGATCGGCTTCCGCCCGACGTGCGCGACGACCTGGTCGAGTTCGCGGAACGGGTCCCGGTGCTGTTGGACCAGCGCCACGACCTCGTGCGGGCCTGGGTGTCGACTGACCCCACCTCGGAGCTGCGGGGCTTCGTCAGCGGGCACGTGCGCGCGCTGGTCGAAGCTGCCGTCGATCGGACGGCTCCGTCGCTGTCACCCGACGAGCGTGCGCGGGCCGTCGCGGGCATCCGCCTGATCGCCACGTCGCGAACCTGGGTCTCGCTCACGGAGCACCTGAGCGCCGAGGACGCCGCAGTGACCATGGGATGGATCATTCGGACTCTTCTCGCCGACCTCGCGAACGGCGGCGGGCCGAGAGCCGATTGACCCCGGATTTCGAGGAGCGGGAACGATGGAAACCGCATTGATGGAACCGATTCCACTCGAGCAGGCCGCGCGCCTCCCCGTCGCGGTCATCGGAGGCAAGGCGTCGCGGCTCGCGATCCTGCGCGCCGCCGGCTTCGCCGTCCCCGACGGATTCGTGCTGACGACCGCGGTCTTCGACCGCGTCATCCACCCGCCCGGCGCCCCGTCGGGCGAGCGGGAGCCCGCCGTGCCCGCCGACCTGCGGCCGTCGCTCGCCGCCGCCTGCGATCGGCTCGGCTACCCGCTCATCGTGCGCTCGTCGGCGGTCGCGGAGGACCTCGACGCCGCATCGTTCGCGGGGCAGTTCGAGTCGGTGCTCAATGTCCGCACCGCCGACGAGGCGATCGTCGCGGTGGAGCAGTGCTGGCGCGCCGCCACGAGCGCCCACCTCGCGGAGTACCGCCGGGCCCACGATTCGGCTGATGGTTCCCTCGCGCTGCTCGTTCAGCGCCAGCTCGCCCCCCGGTCGGCGGGCGTGGCGTTCGGACGTGACCCGGTCACGGGGGCCGACCGCGTCATCATCGAGGCAGTGCCAGGCCTGGCCGACCGGCTCCTGGACGGCGCAGCGACGCCCGAACGGTGGGGAGTGATCGGCGGGACCGCGACTCGAGAGGAGTCCAGTCCCGAAGCGCCCGCCCTCCGCGACTCCGACGCACTGCGCATCGCCGCGCTGGTCCAGCGCTTGGGCGAGGTGTTCGAGGCCCCCCAGGACGTCGAGTGGGCGTTCGTCGACGGCGAGCTCAGTGTCCTCCAGAGCCGCCCGATCACGACACTCGCCGAGCCCGCGACCGCCGGCCCGCGAACCCCGTCGGTGCCCGACGCATGGCTGCGCGATCGCTTGCATTGGCCGGATCGGATCTCGCCCCTCGGCGCGGACATCTGGGCGCCCGCGGCCGAGCGCGGCATCCGGCTCGCATGCGACACGTTCGGACTGATGCTCTCGAGGGTGGCTCTCCACGTGGTGGATCACCGGGCGTATCTCGAGGCGGTCCCATTCGGAGGCGGGAGACTCCCGCCTCCGCCACCCTGGCTCGTGCCCGTCCTCATCCGCGTCGTGCCACCCATGCGGAAGCGGATCGCGCGGGCTGCCGAGGCCGTTCGCACTGACGTCGCAGGCGCAACTCTCGAACGGTGGAGGAGCGTCGAAGCCCCGCGGCTCGCCGCCGAGATCGCGGCGCGTCGTGCCCTCGACCTGAGGGCGATGGATACCCCGGAACTCTCCGCGCACCTGGACGATGCAGTGGCGTTCTTCGAGGCGGCGGGAACGGAGCACTACGTCGCGCAGTTCGCGCAGTCGCAGGTCCTCGCCGAGTATGCGTTCCTCGCACGCGACGTCCTCGACTGGGAACCCGGCTTCGCGCTCTCCGTGCTCGGCGCCCGCTCGACGGCATCATCCGAGGCGTCCGAAGCGCTGGACGACGTGGCGAGGCTTCTCGTCACCTCGTCCGACCCTCCGACCGTCGGACGCGGTCGGCTCGTGCTGTCCACGCTGGCCGGCGAGACGGATGCCTCACGCGCGCTCCGCGACTACATCGACCGGTTCGGCATCCGCATCCTCAGCACCGATCCGATGGATCGCACGCTCGAGGAGGCACCGGAAGCCCTCGAGCCGGCGCTCCAAGCGGCCGTCGCCCGCCTGAGCGCGGCGTCGACGGAGCCGGATGGCGGGCGAGGGCGCGTCGCCGGCGAATCACTCGATCCGACGGATCTCTCGTCAGTGCCGGTGCCCGCGGCGCACCGCGATCGCTGGCTCCGAGCGATCGCGCGCGCCGAACGACACTACGGGGCACGGGACGAGAGCGAACTGCTCGGGGTCATCGAACCCCTCGGCCTCATCCGCCGCGTCGCGGTGGAGCTCGGCAGCCGGCTCGCTGCACGCGGACTGCTCGAGCATGCCGAGGACTGCTTCATGCTGACCACGGCCGAACTCCGTGCCGCGGCCGCCGGCGGGAGCAGTCCTCGCGAGCTGGCGTGCTCCCGGCGACGCGATTTCGACGCCGCCGCACTCCTGCCGGACGCCCGGGAGATCGGATCGCTTCCGCAAGCCGACCTCCGGGCGCTGCCGCCGGAGGCTCGCTTCGCGAACGAAGCCATCCTCTGGTATCTCGGCGCGATCGCCGGTGAGGTTCGGAGCACGGTGCCGGAGGGCGCGCTCGTCGCGGGGACTCCGGCGTCGGCCGGACGCTATCGGGGTCCGGTGCGCGTGATCCGGGGACCGCACGACTTCGGTCGAGTCCGCCACGGCGACGTGCTCGTGTGCCCCACGACCGCACCGTCGTGGAGTCCGATCCTCGGGCAGGTGGGCGCCGTCGTCGCCGACCACGGCGGCATGCTCTCGCATCCCGCGATCATCGCCCGCGAGTTCGGCATCCCGGCGATCGTCGGCACGGTCGACGGCACCTCCAGGCTGTCGGACGGCGACGTCGTCCTGGTGGACGGCACCGCGGGGACGGTGCGCTTCTGACGTGCGACCGGCGACGGCGTGCGCCGCGACTCGCCGTCGGCCGGACACGCCCGGCGATGTCGCCGGGCACCGGCAGACTGGTCGATCGCCGACCCGACGGCCGACCCGAAGGAGCCCCCTCCCACGATGATGGGCATCACCCATGCCACGAGCGGCGCGGCCGCGTGGATCGCGATCACCAGCACGCTGCCCATCGTCACCTCCGGCGCGTATCCGCTCGACCCGGTCGGCGTGCTCGCCGGCACCGCGGTGTGCGCGGGCGCCGCCCTGCTGCCCGACGCCGACCACCACAGCGCGACGATCGCGCACTCGGTGCCCGTGCTCGGGCGGCTCGCGACCGGCACGGTCGGCCTGCTCTCGGGCGGGCATCGGCAGGGCGCGCACTCGCCGATCGGGCTCGCGCTCGTGGCGGCGGCCGCGTGGGCGCTCACGCTCGCGACGCTCGTCACCGAGCAGTTCGGCACGCTCGCGGTCGGAGCGGGTCTCGGGGCCGCGGCGCTCACCGCATTCGGCCTGAAGGCGCGCGACTTCGTCCGGACCTGGGCGGCCGCGTGGGTGCTCGGCGCGCTGCTGGGCGCGTTCATCGTGCTCTTCGCGCCCGAGCAGGTCGCCTGGTTCCCGCTCGCGGTCACGGTCGGGTTCGTCGCGCACCTCGCGGGCGACTTCCTCACCACGGGCGGACTCCCGGGCCTGTTCTGGCCCTGGGTTCCGAGGCCGCCCGAGCCGCTGCATCCGGTGCCCGTGCTCAACCGCATCTGGATGCCGAACGGCTACGTCGCGCTGCCCGTGCTGGGCGACACGGGCTCGCTCCGCGAGACGCTGCTCGGCGCCATTCTGGGCCTGTACTGCTTCACGGGGTTCGCGCACGAGGGCCTGCTGCTGCTCGGCGTCGACCTGTACGCATTCTGGTGAGGCACGATGGTCGGGTGAGCCCGAACACCTCATCCGGCACGGTGATCGTCGCCGTCGAGCCCGCCGATACCGCAGGCGATGCCGCGACCGTCGAGGCGATCGCCGCCCTCGTGAACCGCGTGTACGAGCGGGCCGAGGCCGGGTTGTGGGTGGACGGCGCGCAGCGCACGACCCCGGTCGAGGTCGCCGGGCTCGTGGCCGACGAGCAGATCGCGACGGCCCGCGTCGGCGATCGCATCGTCGGTGCGGTCCGGCTCCAGCCGCTCGACCCGGATGTCGCGGAGTTCGGCATGCTGGCCGCCGACCCCGAGTGGCGCGGGCTCGGCGTGGGCCGCGACCTCGTCGCGTTCGTCGAGGCGCGAGCCGCGGCATCCGGTCACTCGATCATGCAGCTCGAACTGCTCGTGCCGCGTGACTGGACGCACCCGTCGAAGGAGTTCCTCCGCGCCTGGTATGGCCGCCTCGGCTACCGCGAGGTCCGGACCACGCACCTCGAGGAGCTCTACCCCGACCTCGCGCCGCTGCTGGCGACCCCGTGCGACCTCGGCGTGTACCGCAAGGTGCTCGGCCCGAGGTAGTCAGCCGACCAGCCGATCGCAGGGGACCTCGACCACCCACCCCTCCGGAGCGATCGCGACCGCGACCGTGCGCCCCGGCGCGTCGTCCGCCGCGCACTCGACCCGGGCCTGCGTGATCGCGGCCGCCCATTCGGGGCCCTCGGCACGCGCCGTCTGATGCGGGAGCGCCGCGCCGACGACGGTGACGACCAGCACACCGGCGAGCACGACGATCGAGGTCCGCCGCAGGACTCCGACTCGCCGCGCCACCGAGGTCGCGAGCAGCACGATCGCGAGCAGGTACATCGACGGGACGACGCCGTACCGCGTGAGGTGGAGGTGGACGGCGAGCTCGACGGGGATCAGCGAGTAGAAGTAGTCCGGGTTCGAGTTGAGCACGTACGCCGCCGACCACGCCACGACCGACCCCACCGCGAGCGCCGCGCCGGCGATGCGCTCGACCGCGATCCCGCGCCACAGCACCCACA
>DASTQT010000479.1:0-3521 GCA_035761605.1 Agromyces sp.
GCTGGCTCGCGGGAAGAAGATGGCGTCGATCCTCCGAAGCGCCTGAGCGGGCCGCGCGACGGAGTCAGCGGCGCACCTCGATCGAGCTGACCCCGGCGAGGTCGATCCATGCCCGATCGCCGGCGTCGACGAACACCGCGAGCACGTTGTCGCACGTCGCGCAGCGCACGACCGTGCCGGCGCCGCTGACGTAGACCATCGCCCGGGCGAACTCGGCGACGGTGCCGCATCCGTTGCACCGACCGGTCGTCGTGGTGATGTCGAACGAGAAGAAGTCGGCGAGCGGCCCGGCGAGGGCGTTGCCGTCGAGGTGGCCGGTCATCACGTGCCTCCGTATCGTTCGGTGCGGATGTCTCGGGGCTCGTGACCGAGCTCGACGAGCCAACTCGCGACGAGCTCGACGAAGCCCGTCGAGCCGCAGACGTACACGCGCGGCCGTTCCGCCGCCGGGATCACGGCCGCCGCGAGCGCGTCGCGGGTGATGCGCCCGGGCGGTGTCGCCCAGCCGTCGGGCGTGCGTCTCGAGTACACGAGCGAGAGCTGCAGTGGGGCGGATGCCTCGGCGAGCGCGCGCCACTCGTCGGCGAAGTACACGTCGTCGGGCGTGCGCACCGAGTACAGGAGCCGGAACGGCGTCGGGTCGTCGGCATCGGCGTGCGCCTGCGCCATCGCGTACAGCGGCACCACGCCGGAGCCGCCGGCGATGAGCTGCACCGGCCGCGCGTCATCCGTCACCGCGGCGGGCCGCCACACGAAGAACGCGCCGAGCGGACCGTGCACCTCGAGCCGGTCGCCCGCCTGCAGCAAATCGACGAGGTACGGCGACACCTCGCCATCGGGCTGCTTGTCGACCGCGAGCACGACCCGCGTCGACGAGCCCGACGAGGCGATCGAGTACGAGCGCGTCGCGGTGTACCCGTCGGGCGCGGTGAGCCGCACGTCGAGGTGCTGGCCGGCGGCGTTGCCGGGCCAGCCGTCGACGTCGAGCTCGATGCGGGCGGCGTTCGGCGTCTCCCGGTGCGTCGCGGCGACCGTGGCGACGTGCCATCCGGCCCGCGGCACCGCCCGGAGCGCCGACACCGGTGACGCGACGGACGGCGCGACCCCGTCGGCGCTCACCAGTACCGCTCCTCCTTCCACGGGTCGCCCCGCAGGTGGTACCCGTTCTGCTCCCAGAACCCGGGCTCGTCCTCGGCCATCATCTCGAGGCCGCGCACCCACTTCGCGCTCTTCCAGAAGTAGAGGTGCGGCACGAGCAGCCGCGCCGGCCCGCCGTGCTCGGGATCGAGGGGCTCGCCGTCGAACTCGAACGCGACCCATGCCTTGCCGTCGAGCAGGTCCTCGAGCGGCACGTTCGTGGTGTAGCCGCCGTAGCTGTGCGCCATCGTGTAGTCGTAGTCCGTGTTCACGCCGTCGAACAGCGTGTCGAGCGAGACGCCCCGCCAGCTCGTGCCGAGCTTCGACCAGTGCGTGACGCAGTGGATGTCGGTGCTGACGTCCTCGATCGGCAACTCCATGAACTCGTCCCACGTCCACGAGTGCTCGCCGCCCGTCTCGGTGCGGATCGTGAACGCCCAGTCGGCCGTGTCGATGTCGGGTGTCGGCCCGGCCGACAGCACCGGGAAATCCCCCACCAGCGTCTGGCCGGGCGGCAATCGGTCGTCCCGCTCGCGGCCGCGCCCCGTGAAACCCCTCGTGATGAAGGACATGCCCGTCTCCTCCCGCTCGGAACGGACGCCGTCGGGAACGACGATAACGATGCGCGAGCGTCATGTCACGAGATGCGGGGATACCGTTGGACCATGCCGACCTTCTCGCCGGCGTCCGGCGGCGTCGCCGAAGCCGTGTCGGTGGACGCGCACCTCGAGCGCGTCCTCGCCGGCGTCGCGCCGCTCGGCCGGGTCGAGGCGGTGCGACTGGCGGATGCCGCGGGGCGCACGCTCGCGACATCCGTCGACGCGCGGGTCGACCTGCCCTCGTTCGACAACTCGGCCATGGACGGCTACGCCGTGCGGTTCGCGGATGTCGCCGCGGCGACCGCCGACGCCCCGGCCGTGCTCGACGTCATCGCCGACCTGCCCGCGGGCTCGGCCCAGCAGGTCGCGGTCGGGCCCGGCCAGGCGGCGCGCATCATGACGGGCGCACCGATCCCCGAGGGCGCCGACGCGGTCGTGCCGGTCGAGCAGACGGATGGCGGGACCGCGCGCGTCGCGATCCTCGCCGCCCCGCGACCCGCGCACCACATCCGGCGCCGCGGCGAGGACCTGCACGCCGGCGACCGGGTGCTCGGGGCGGGCGTCGTCCTCGACGCGCGACGTATCGCGGCCGCCGCCGCGGCCGGAGTCGCCGAACTGCCAGTCGCCGCGGCCCCGCGCGTCGCCGTTGTCGCGACCGGCAGCGAGCTCGTCGAGCCGGGCGCGCCGCTCGGACCCGGCCGCATCCACGACTCGAACTCGCTCCTGCTCGCCGCGCTCGTCGCCGAGGCCGGCGGTATCGTGAGCGAGGCGCTGCGGATGCCCGACGACCCGGACGCGCTGCGCGACTGGATCGCGTCACGCGATCCGTGCGACCTCGTCGTCTTCGCCGGCGGCGTGAGCGTCGGCGCGCACGACATCGTGCGGCACGTGTTGGGCGAGCTCGGCACGGTCGGGTTCGCGCGCGTGGCGATGCAGCCCGGCATGCCGCAGGCGTTCGGTGTGCTGCCCGGCGGCACGCCCGTGTTCGGCCTGCCGGGCAACCCCGTGAGCGTCGCGGTGTCGTTCGAGGCGTTCGTGCGGCCGGCGCTGCTGCGGATGCTCGGGCGCGCCGAGGTTCGGCGCGCGACGTGGCGCGCCGTTGTCGACGACGGATGGCCCTCCCCCGCCGCTCGCCGCCAGTACATGCCCGTCGCGCTCGCGGTCCGCGACGGGCGACCCGTCGTCCGCCGGGCCACGTCGGGCGGCGCCGGCTCGCACCTGGTCGCCGGGCTCGCCGCGGCCGACGGGTTCGCGATCGTGCCCGAAGACGTCGAGCACGTCGCCGCGGGCGACCTCGTCGAGGTGGCGATCACGCGATGAGCGGGCTCGGGCTCGACGCCGTCATCCTCGCCGGCGGGCGCGCCGAGCGGCTCGACGGCGCCAGCAAGCCCGACCTCGTCGTCGGCGGCCGAAGCCTGCTCGCGACGGCGATCGCCGCGGCGCGCGGCGCGGCGTGCGAGCGGATCGTCGTCGTCGGACCACCAGAGCTCGAGGCCGCCGGATGCCTCGTGGTGCGCGAGGACCCGCCGTTCGGCGGACCCGTCGCGGCGCTCGCGGCAGGGCTCGACGCCCTCGGTCCCCCCGGTGGTCGAGCAGCACCCGAAGCGCCCATCGGTCCCCCCGGTGGTCGAGGAGCACCCGAAGGGCTCCTCGGTCCCCCCGGTGGTCGAGTAGCACCCGAAGGGCGCGTATCGAGACCGCACGAGGACGTCCTCGTGCTCGCATGCGACATGCCCGACGCCGAAGCGGCGGTCGCGCGCCTCGTCGCCGGGCGCGCCACGGCCC
>DASTQT010000480.1:0-4858 GCA_035761605.1 Agromyces sp.
TGGGCCGAGTCGAAGTCGCCGTTCGACGCGTCGCTCGACTTCCCCGAATGGTGGGAGCGCGACCTCGAGTCGATGGTCGCGAAGGACGTCAACCACCCGTCGGTGGTGTTCTACTCGATCGGCAACGAGATCCCCGAGACCGGGCGCCCGCACGGCTCGCGGCTCGGGCGCCTGCTCGCCGAGAAGGTGCGCGCGCTCGACCCGACGCGCTTCACGACGAACAGCATCAACGGGCTCGTCTCGGTCATCCGCGAACTGCCGCCGATGGGCGACGTCAACGACGCGATGGCCGACATGGGCACGGCCATGACCGAGCTCGTGTCCTCCGACCTCGTCACCGAGCGCACCGAGGAGAGCTTCGCCGCGGTGGATGCCGCCGGCTTCAACTACGGCGACGGCCGCTACGGGTCCGACGCGACGGCCTTCCCGAACCGCGTGATCATCGGCACCGAGACCTTCTCGACCCGCATCGACCTGGCCTGGCCGCTCGTGCTCGAGCACGACCACGTGATCGGCGACTTCACCTGGACCGGATGGGACTACCTCGGCGAGGCCGGCATCGGTCGCGTCGACCACGTCGAGCCCGGCGGCGGCTTCGGCGGCACGTCGGGACCGTACCCGTGGCGGCTCGCGTGGTGCGGCGACCTCGACATCACCGGATTCCGGCGGCCCGCGTCGTACTTCCGCGAGATCGTGTTCGGACTGCGGAGCGCGCCGTACATCGCCGTGCAGCGTCCGCGCGCCGACGGGCTCGTGCCCGCGGGCGGGCCGTGGTCGTGGACCGACACGGTCGCGTCCTGGTCGTGGTCGGGCTCGGTCGAGTCCGGCACGCCGATGGCGGTCGAGGTCTACAGCGATGCCGACGAGGTCGAGCTGCGCTGCAACGGGCGCGTGGTGGGCCGCGCGCCCGCAGGCCCGGCGCACCGGTACCGCGCCGAGTTCGAGGTCCCCTTCGAGCCCGGCGAGCTCGTCGCGATCGCCTCCGCAGCGGATGGCGCGGAGACGGGCCGCGAGACCCTGCGATCGACCACCGGCGCGGTGATCCTGCGCGCGAAGGCGGAGCGCAGCGACATCCGCGCCGCCCTCGACGACCTCGCCTACGTCGGCATCGAGCTGACCGACGACGCCGGCATCGTCTGGCCCGACCGCGACCTCGAGATCGCGGTGGAGGTCGACGGACCCGGCGAGCTGCTCGGACTCGGCAGCGCCCGGCCCGACACGACCGAGTCGTACCTCGGTACCCGCTGCCGCATGTTCGAGGGTCGCGCCCAGGCGGTCGTGCGCCCGACCGGCGCCGCCGGCGACATCCGCGTCACCGTGCGCGCCGACGGCCACGAGCCGAAGGTCGTCGTCGTGCGCGCGAGCGAACCGATGGTCGAGTAGCCGCGCAGCGGCGTATCGAGGCCCGCTCGCGTGGGGGTCTCGATACGCGCCTCCGGCGCTACTCGACCAACAGAACGGCCTACGGCGCCTTCTGCTCGTCGCCCGAGAGCCGCTGGGCGAGCCAGATCGGGATGATCGACACCAGCACGAGCACGACCGCGATCACCGCGACGATCGGCGCCTGGCTCGGCCGGAACATGTTGTTCAGGATGAAGATCGGCAGCGTCGTCACGCCCGCGCCGGCGGTGAACGTCGTCACGATGATCTCGTCGAACGACAGCGCGAACGCGAGCAGGCCGCCCGCGAGCAGTGCCGAGCGCAGCTGCGGGAACGTCACGAGCCGGAACGTCGTGAACACGCCCGCGCCGAGGTCGGCCGAGGCCTCCTCGAGCTTCGTGCCCGTACGGCGGAGGCGCGCGATGACGTTGTTGAACACGGTCACGATGCAGAACGTGGCGTGCGCGATCACGACGGTCCAGATCGAGAGCGGGATGCCCATGATCGTGCGGAAGAAGTTGTTCAGCGCGATACCGGTGATGATGCCGGGCAGGGCGATCGGCAGGATGACGAGCAGGTTCACCGTCTGCCGGCCGAAGAAGTCGAAGCGCTGCAGCGCGAACGAGATGAGCGTGCCGAGCACGAGCGCGATGGCCGTCGAGATGATCGCCACGACGACGCTGGTGCCCACCGCCTCCATCGCGCCGGCCGACGCGAACGCGCGCTGCCACCACTCGAGCGTGAAGCCGGGCGGCGGCCAGCTCAGCGAGGTCGACGTCGAGAACGAGTTCACGAGCACCACGAACAGCGGCACGTACACGAGGACGAGGATGAGTCCGGCCACGACGGCGAGCGTCGTCCGTGAGAGTCGGGAGAGTCGCATCCGTCGCCCTTACAGGTTGTCGAGGGCGCCCGTGCGACGCACGAGCGCGAGGTAGCCGAAGATGATCGCGATCGGGATGAGCGCGATCGCCGCCGCGAGCGGCAGGTTGTTCGCCGCGCCGACGTTGGTGTACACGAGGTTGCCGAGCATCTGGCTCGCGCCGCCGACGATGTTCACGGTGATGTAGTCGCCGAGCGAGAGCGAGAAGCTGAAGATCGTGCCGGCGATGATCGCGGGCATCGCGAGCGGCAGCACGACGTGGCGGATGGTCGGCCACGCCTTGCCGCCGAGATCGGCCGAGGCCTCGAGCAGCGAGTCGGGCACGCGCTCGAGCCCGGCGTAGATGGGCAGGATCACGTACGGCAGCCAGAGGTACGACAGCGTGATGACGGTCGCCGGCAGGCCGTAGCCCGGCGTGTGCAGGCCGAACGGCGCGAGCATCCACTCGAGGATGCCGTCCTGCGAGAGCACCGACCGCCACGCGTACGCCTTGACGAGGTAGCTCGCCCAGAGCGGCATGAGCACCGCGACGACGAGGATGCGGCGGGCGCGGGGCGACGCGACCTTCGCCATGTAGAACGCGATCGGCAGCGCGAGCGCGAGGTCGATGATCGTGACGAGCAGCGCGACGCCGATGGTCCGGAGCGTCACCGTCTGGTAGAGCGACCCGGTGAGCACCGTGATGATGTTGTCGAGCGTCCACTCGGTCGTGATCTCGCCGGTGAAGCTGTCGACCGACCAGAACGCGGTGACGAGCAGCGCGGCGAGCGCGACCACGTACACCAGGCCGAGCCAGAACAGCGGCGCCGAGAGCAGCAGCGCGAGCCGCAGCCTCGGGTGCGTGCTGAGGAACACCGACGAGCGGCGGGCCGGGGTGGCCTTCGGTCGTGGGATGGCGCGGCCGGGTGCGGGTGTCGGTGCGGTCGCGTTCGTCGTCATGCGGCTTCCAGTCGGTGGTGGGATGCGGAGGGTGCGGGCCGAGGAGGGCAGGCCGCCTCGAGACCGGGGGGTGTGGTCCCGAGCCGCCGTTGCGCCGGCTCCTCGACCCGCACGGGGGTTCAGCCCTTGATCTCGGACCAGGCCTCGGTCCACTGGGCGTAGTCGACGCACTCGACGTCGGTGCGACCGTCGACGCACTCGGCGATCGGGGTCGTCCAGTACCAGATCTGCGACGCGTACTCCTCGTCACCGGCGTGGTACGCCTCGCACGAGCCCTCGCTGCGGAACTCGCACGCGGCCTCGTTCGACGGCGCCTCGCCGAAGTACTCGGTCGCCTGCGCGTTCGCCTCGGGGCTGGCGATGTAGTTCAGCCACTCGTACGCGCAGTTCACGTTCGCGGCGTCCGAGGCGATCATCCAGGTGTCGGACCATCCGGTGGCGCCCTCCTCGGGGAGGACGACCTCGGTCGACGCGCCCGAGTCGGCGAGCACGTTCTGGATGACCTGCCACGTCGTGCCGACGACCGAGTCGCCGGTCTCGAAGGCCTGGATCTCCTTGAGGTAGTCGGACCAGTACTCGCCGATGTGCTGGCGCTGCTCCTTGAGCAGGTCGACCGCGGCCTGGAACTGCTCCTCGTCGAGCGCGTACGGGTTCTCGATGCCGAGCTCGGGCTGGTGCGCCATGAGGTAGACCGCGGCGTCGGCGATGTAGATCGGCGAGTCGTACGCCGTCACCTTGCCGGTGTTCTCGCTCGCGGCGTCGAACACGACGTCCCACGACGTCGGGGCCTCGGCGAAGGTCTCCGTGTTGTACATGAGGAGGTTCGCGCCGTAGCCGTGCGGAACGCCGTACGACTGGCCGTCGACCGAGTTCCACTCCTTCTCCTTGAGGAAGTCGTAGATGCCCTCGTAGTTGGGGATGAGGTCGGTGTTGACCGGCTGCACCTCGCCGCCCGCGATGAGGCGGAGCGTCGCGTCGCCCGACGCGGCGACGACGTCGTACTCGCCGGTCTTCATGAGGTTCACGGCCTCGTCGGAGGTGCCGTAGGTCTTCGAGGTGACCTCGCAGCCCGTCTCCTCCTCGAAGGGGGTGACCCAGTCGACGGCCGGGTCGTTGGTGCCGTCCTCGACGTAGCCGGGCCACGCGAGGAGCGAGACCTGGCCCTCGCCCTCGCCGAGTTCGGTCATGGCCTCGTCGTCGCCGCCGGCGGTCCCGCCGGAGGTCGTGCCACAGGCGGTGAGCAGCGCGACCGAGGTGATCGCGAGGCCGACGGTCACGCCGCGGCGTGCCGTGCGCGTCATGCGCATCATGGGGTACTCCTGATTCTCTGTTGGGTGGTGGGGATGAGGTCGGAACCGCCGGTCGAGGAGGCCGGAGGCCATCTTGGAACCGCTACGCGGCCGGTGCGGACGCGGCATCCGCCCCGCCGAGCGCGACGACGTCGTCGTCGTGCCAGCTGACGACGACGCGGTCGCCGCGGTCCTCGTCGTGGGCGCGGTTGCGGTCGTTCTGCTCGAGCACGCTCACGCGGGGCCCGGCGTCGAGGTCGACGACGATGCGGATGCCGCTGCCGAGGTAGATCGTCTCGACGACGGTCCCCGGCGCGGCGTGCACGCCCGCACCCGCCTCGGGCGCCGAGTCGACCGTCATCTTCTC
>DASTQT010000481.1:0-8031 GCA_035761605.1 Agromyces sp.
TCGAACCTCGACCGGGTCGGCGAGCTCGTGCTCGTGCACCTGGCGTTGTCGGTGCCGGCGATCATACTGAGCTTCGTGGTGTCGGTTCCGATCGGATGGCTCGCCCACCGGTACCGGTGGTCGCGCGGGGTGCTGCTCTCCCTGTGCGCCCTGCTCTACGCCATCCCGTCGCTCGCCGTGTTCGTCGCCCTGCCGGCGATCACCGGGCTCAGCCTGCGGTCGCCGCTGAACCTGGTGATCGCGCTGACCCTGTACGGCGTCGCGGTGATCGTGCGGACGGCGGCCGACGCCTTCGACGCGGTCGAACGCGACGTGCTCCAGTCCGCCACGGCGGTCGGCTACTCCGGGGTGCGGCGCTTCTGGGGCGTGGAACTCCCGCTGGCCGGACCGGTGCTCCTGTCCGGGCTCCGCGTGGTCATCGTGAGCACCGTGAGCCTCGCCACGGTGGGTGCGGTGATCGGGGTCCAGAGCCTCGGCAGCCTGTTCACCGACGGATTCCAGCGCGGCATCCAGGCCGAGATCATCACCGGCATCGTGGCGACGATCGCCCTCGCACTCCTCCTCGACTGGCTCGCGGTGCTCGCCGGTCGCGGGCTCATGCCATGGACGAGGGTCGGCGCGAAGCGCACCGTGCTGGGGCGGCGGATCGCGACGCAGGCGGGGGCATCGTGAACCTCCTCGCCGACGCGGTCGGTTGGCTCACCGATCCGGCGAACTGGAGCGGTGTCGGCAGCATCCCGCAGCGCATCGTCGAGCACCTGTGGATCTCGGCGGTCGTGCTCGCCGTCGCGGCGGTGATCGCGCTGCCGCTCGGAGGCGTCGTCGGGCACACCGGGCGCGGCCGCGAGCCCGCGGTCATGGTGTCGGGCGGGCTCCGCGCCCTTCCGACCCTCGGCGTGCTGACGCTGTTCGCACTCTGGCTCGGCATCGGACTGCAGGCGCCGATCATCGCGCTCGTGATCCTGGCGATCCCGCCGCTGCTCGCGGGCGCCTACGCGGGGTTCGAGTCGGTCGACCGGCGCACGATCGATGCCGCCAGGGCGATGGGCATGCGGGAGGACCAGATCGTCGGCAAGGTCGAGCTCCCGCTCAGCCTGCCCATCGTGGTCGGCGGCATCCGCTCGGCGACGCTGCAGATCATCGCGACCGCGACCCTCGCGGCGTACGTGTCCGACTTCGGCCTCGGCCGCTTCATCTTCGCGGGCCTCAAGACCCGCGACTACGGCGAGATGCTCGGCGGTTCGATCCTCGTGATCGTCCTCGCCCTCGTCGTCGACGGAGGCTTCGCGATCACGCAGCGCCTCGTGGTGCCCGCCGGCGTGCGGGCCACGCGCACCGCAGAGCTCCGCCCGGAGCCGACCCGGCCACGGGCGATCGTGGGGCAACCCATCACCGAAGGGAATCAGGAATGACCACAGCAGGAAAAGGCCGGCTCGTTGCCCTGGCAGCGGTCGCGGTCGGGGCGACAGTGGCCCTGGCAGGGTGTGCATCGGGCGATCCGCTGGACGGCGGATCGGACGGCGGCGACGGATCGTCGGAGACGATCGTCGTCGGCTCCCAGGACTACTACTCGAACGAGATCATCGCCGAGCTCTACGCCCAGGCGCTCGAGGAGAACGGCTTCACGGTCGACCGGCAGTTCCGGATCGGGCAGCGCGAGGTGTACATCCCCGAGATCGAGGACGGCGCGATCGACGTGTTCCCCGAGTACACGGGCAACCTGCTCCAGTTCTACGTGCCCGACACGACCGCGACGACGAGCGACGACGTGTACGCCGAGCTCGAGGGCGCACTGCCCGAGGGGTTGCGTGTGCTCGACCAGTCGCCCGCGACCGACCAGGACTCGTACAACGTCACGAAGGCGTTCTCCGAGGAGAACGGCGTGACGAGCCTCGCCGACCTGAAGGACGTCACGACGCCGATCACGCTGGGCGGCAACTCCGAGCTCGCCACGCGTCCGTATGGGCCCGAGGGGCTCAAGTCCGTCTACGGCGTCGAGGTCGCGTTCACGCCGATCGAGGACAGCGGCGGCCCGCTGACGCTGAAGGCGCTCGTCGACGACCAGGTCCAGATGGTCAACATCTACAGCGCCGACCCCAACATCCAGGCGAACGACCTCGTCACGCTCGAGGACCCCGAGGGTCTCTTCCTCGCGTCGAATGTCGTGCCCGTCGTGAGCGAGAAGGTCACCGACGAGATGGCCGAGGTCATCAACACCGTGAGCGCCGCGCTCACCGCCGAGGACCTGGTCGCGCTCAACTCCCTGAGCGTCAACGACCAGGAGTCCGCCGACCAGATCGCGGCCGACTGGCTCGCCGAGAAGTCGCTCTTCTAGCCCGTCGCGTCCCGTTCCGGGGGGTCGGCCGCCTCGGCGGCCGGCCCCCCGCGCGTCGGGCCCTGCGGCGGACGGTGCGCCGGATCGAGACCGTGCGCCGGGCCGTGCCCGTGGGCCGCATCGCGGTGCGCGTGCGCCGCGTCATCCGCCATGTGCCGCGCCTCGAGCTTCAGCAGCACCTTCTTGCCCGCCCACACGAGCAGGAGGAAGAGCACGATCGCGCCGACGAAGAGGTAGCCGGCCCAGTGCAGTTCCTCGCTGAGCTCGCGGTAGCCGCCTGCTGCGGCGGAACCCACGCTCACGTACGCGAACGACCAGATGACGCACGCGGGCGCGGTCCACGCGAGGAACCGCCGGTAGCTCATGTCGCTCATGCCGACCGTGAGCGGCACGAGCGAGTGCAATACCGGCAGGAACCGGGAGATGAACACCGCGGGACCGCCGCGACGTGCGAGGTAGCGCTGTGCGCGATGCCAGTTGTGCTCGCCGATGCGCCGGCCGAGTCGGGAGTGCTGGATGTGCGGCCCGAACCACCGGCCGAGCGCGAAGCCGATGCTCTCGCCGATCAGCGCACCGACGATCACGGCGATGGCGAGCGCGAAGTACTCGACGGTGCCGTCGACCGCCGTGGCGGCGACGAGCACGATGGTGTCGCCGGGCACGACGAGGCCGACGAGCACCGAGGTCTCGAGCATGATGCCGAGCGCGGCGAGCAGAGTGCGCAGCACCGGGTCGACCCCAGCCACGGTCTCGAGGATGCCGTCGAGCAGCTCGTTCACGGTTCGAGCCTAGGCGGTGTCCCTTCGCGGGGGCCGTGCGCGCCGCTCACGCTCCCGTCAGTACGCGATCGCGGCGAGCACCCCGACGGGAACGGCGACGATTCCGGCGGTGGCCGCCCAGCAGGCGGCGCGGGCGCCCGGGTCCAGCGGATGGCGCGGCGCCCCGAGGCGTTCGAGCCGCTGTTCGAGCATGCCCGCGTCGGGATTCACGCCGCCCGTGTCGGCGTACGGCCCGGGTTCTCCGGCGGCGCCGACGCGCACGAGCGCGCCGCGGAGCGCATCGGCGCCGACCTCGGTGCGCGCGCGGTCGTCGGCCAGCATCTCGGTGAGCAGGGCGACGGCGCGTTCGGCGCGGTTCGCGATCGGGAACCAGGGGAGTGCGCCGTGCCAGGCGCGGAACGCGAGCAGCACGAGGTGGTGGAACTGGTCGAGGTGGGCGCGCTCGTGCGCGATGACGGCTCGGAGCTCGTCGGCGTCGAGCAGGTCGACGAGTCCCGCGGTGATGACGGTGGCCGTGCGGATGCCGGGCACGCAGTACGCGAGGGGGATCGGGTGGGAGAGCACGCGCGCGCCGGACGGGTCGTCGGCGGGGTCGGCGAGCAGGTCGACCATGCGGTGCAGGCGGCGGCGGGCGCGCTCGGCTCGCACCGCGGTCGTGACGACGTTCAGGGCGAGGTGCACCGCGAGCCCGACCGCGAGCGTGAGCGCAGCCAGGTGGACGACCCCGAAGGGCTCGGGGATGGGCCCGGCGAGGAACGCGGGGAGCAGCAGCCGTGCGGCGGCCACGAGGGACCCGGCGGGTGCGGCACCGAAGGCGAGGAGTGAGCCGATCATGGCGAGCGCCCCGCCGAGTGCGATGCCCTGCCAGAGCGCGAGCGCGGTCGCGGGCGAACGGCTGGGCCATCCGGCCTTGGACAGCGCCACGGGGACCGGCCACGCGAGCGTGAGCGCGAGCACGCCGAGCAGGACGGCGGCGGCGATCACGTCAGTGTCGCACGAGCTCGTCGAGGAGTCGCCGCAGCGTGTTCGCCTCGCCGGCGCTGACCGTGCCGACGAACCGGGCGAGTGCGGCGTCGCGATCCGACGACGAGGACAGCACCTCGTGCATGAGCTCGGCGGTGTGCTCGGCGCGCGTGAGCAGGGCGTGGTACCGGTGCGGCCGCGTCTCGCGGGCGCGCGCGACGAACCCCTTGCGCTCGAGGCGCGAGAGCACCGTGAGCACGGTGGTGGTCGCGGGGGCCCGCGACGGTGCGCCGGGCCCGGCCAGGCGGTCGCGGACCTCGTTCGCGGTGAGCGCCGTGTCGCTCATCCAGAGCTGCTCCATGATCGAGCGCTCCAGCTCGCCGAGTCCTGCCATATCTCGAGGATAGCGCGCAAGGGCCCAATGGTTCTACATGGCGTAGAAAATGTGCTCTACGCTGTGTAGAAGTATCGCGTCGCAGTTCACTCCCATGAAAGGGGCCCTCCAGTGAACGACCTCCTCGATCCGCTGCTGCTCGCGCGGTGGCAGTTCGGACTGACCACGGTCTACCACTTCCTGTTCGTCCCCATCACGATCGGACTCGCGACCACCACCGCGGTCTTCCAGACCGCGTGGGTGCGCACGGGCAAGCTCGAATACCTGCGGATCACGCGGTTCTTCGGGACGATCTTCCTGATCAACTTCGCGATGGGCGTCGTCACCGGGATCGTGCAGGAGTTCCAGTTCGGCATGAACTGGTCGGAGTACTCCCGCTTCGTCGGCGACGTCTTCGGCGCCCCGCTCGCGCTCGAGGGTCTCCTGGCGTTCTTCCTCGAGGCGACGTTCATCGGCCTGTGGATCTTCGGCTGGAACCGCCTTCCGCAGAAGGTGCACCTCGCCACGATCTGGGCGACGGCGGTCGGCACCATCCTGTCGGCGTACTTCATCATCGCGGCGAACGCCTTCATGCAGAATCCGGTCGGCTACGAGATGAACGCCGAGCGCGGCCGCGCCGAGCTCGTCGACATCTGGGCGCTCCTGACCAACCCCGTGGCGCTCGCGGCATTCCCGCACACGATCGCGGCGTCGTTCATGGTCAGTTCGGGCCTGATCATCAGTGCCGCCGCCTGGCACCTCTCGCGCAACCAGCACCTCGACACCATGCGCCCGGCGCTGAGGTTCGGGCTGTGGACGATGGTCGGCGCCGGCGCGCTCACCACGTTCTTCGGCGACCAGCTGAGCCTTGCGATGGTCGCGACGCAGCCCATGAAGATGGCCGCGGCCGAGGCGACGTACGACACGGTCTGCGGGGCGGATGCCTCGTTCTCGCTGTTCACGCTCGGCACGCCCGACGGCAGCACCGAGTTGTTCTCCATCCGCGTGCCGTACCTGCTCTCACTGCTGTCGACGCACACGCTCGACGGCTGCGTCGAGGGCATCAACGACCTGCAGGCGCTCTACACCGACCTCTACGGACCCGGCGACTACGCCCCGATCATCTGGGTCACCTACTGGTCGTTCCGCTGGATGATCGGCCTCGGCATGCTGCACGTGCTCATCGCGCTCGTCGGGCTCTGGCTGACCCGCACGGGCCGCATGCCCCGGCAGCGCTGGGTGTGGATGATCGCGATCTGGAGCTTCCCGCTCTCGCTCGGCGCGATGATCGTCGGTTGGATCTTCACCGAGATGGGCCGTCAGCCCTGGATCGTGTTCAGTCTCCTGCCCACCGAATCGGCCGTCTCGCCGAACGTCACCGGGCTCGACGTGCTCATCTCGCTCGTGGTGTTCACGCTCGTCTACGGCGCGCTCGCGGTCGTCGAGGTCAAGCTCATCCTCCGCGCCATCCGGAAGGGCCCGCCCGAGATCGCACCGCCCGACCCGGAGACGGGCAAGGTCGAACACGCCGCAACGGTCTACTAGGAGGACAACGACATGGATCTCGCAGTGCTCTGGTTCTGGATCGTCGCCTTCCTCTTCGTCGGCTACTTCGTGCTCGACGGCTTCGACTTCGGCGTCGGGATGTCGCTGCCCTTCCTCGCGAAGGACGACACCGACCGTCGTGTGCTGATCAACACCATCGGCCCGGTCTGGGACCTCAACGAGACCTGGGTCATCGTGGCGGGCGCGTCGCTGTTCGCGGCGTTCCCGGAGTGGTACGCGACGCTGTTCTCGGGGTTCTACCTCGCCCTGCTGCTCATCCTCGTCGCGCTCATCGCGCGCGGCGTGTCGTTCGAGTACCGGCACCAGCGGCCCGAGGCCGAGTGGAAGCGGCGTTTCGACTGGATGATCATCATCGGGTCGGCGGTGCCCGCGCTGCTCTGGGGCGTCGCCTTCGCGAACATCGTGCAGGGCGTTCCGCTCGACGCCGACCACAACTACACCGGCACGCTGTTCGACCTGCTGAACCCGTACGCGCTGCTCGGCGGGCTGACGACCCTGCTGCTGTTCTTCACCCACGGCGTCGTGTTCGCCGCGCTGAAGACCGACGGGGAGATCCGGGAGCGCGCGCGGCGGCTCGCGAGCCGCGCGGGCGTCGTCACGATCGTGGTCGCAGCGGCCTTCCTGGTCTGGACGGGATTCGCCCACGGCACCGCCTGGTTCTGGGGGCTCGCGGCGGTCGCCGCACTCGCGCTCATCGGCGGATGGCTCGCCAACGGCCGCGGCGCCGAGCGGACGGCGTTCGGGCTCATGGCGGTCACGATCGGCGCGGCCGTGTTCGCGCTCTTCGCGGCGCTGTTCCCCGACGTGATGCCCGCGTCGAACGACCCCGCGAACAGCCTGACCATCGCGAACGCGTCGAGCACGCCGTACACGCTGACGGTCATGAGCTGGACGGCACTGATCTTCCTGCCGCTGATCCTCGCCTACCAGGGCTGGACGTACTGGGTGTTCCGCAAGCGCGTGACGCGGCAGACGATCGACGCCGCCGCCGTGCACTGACGTGCGTCCGCTCGATCCGAGGCTGCTCCGCCGGTCGCGTGCCGCGCGGGGCTTCCTCGTCGCCGGGGGCGCGCTCGCGCTCGTGCAGGCCGGCGCGACGGTCGCGTTCGCGTGGGCGCTCGCGGCGCTCGTCGTCGGCCTGATCGAGGGCGTCACGCCCGGCCGAGTCGGCGTGGAGCCGGTCGTGGGCGTGCTCCTCGTCGCGGCATCCGTCCGCGCCCTCGCCGGCTGGTCGTGGGAGTGGCTCGGCTCGGCCGGCGCCATGCGGGTCAAGTCCGAGCTCCGCGACGAACTGCTCGCGACGCTCGAGGACCGTCCCGGCGCGCGCGACGTGACGACGGCGCGCGCCGCTACCCTGCTCGGGCCGGGCCTGGACGCGCTCGACGACTACTTCGGGCGCTACCTGCCGCAGCTCGTGCTCACCGCGGTCGCGACGCCCGTGCTCGTCGTCGCCGCGTGGGCGGCGGACTGGGTGTCGGGGCTGATCCTCGTGATCGTGCTGCCGCTCGTCCCGGTGTTCATGGCACTGATCGGCATGGCCACCGAGGTCGTCCAGCGCAGGCAGTGGCAGCGGCTCCAGTCGCTGTCGCGCGGGTTCCTCGAGGTCGTCGGGGGGCTCTCGACGCTGATGGTCTTCGGCCGCGCGGAGCGCCAGGTCGGACGCATCCGCACGGTCACCGACGAGTACCGGTCGAGCGCCATGAAGGTGCTGCGCGTGACGTTCCTCTCGGGTTTCACGCTCGAGCTCGCGGCGAGCCTGTCCGTCGCACTCGTCGCCGTCTCGATCGGGTTGCGACTCGTGGCGGGCGACATGTCGTTCGCGCCCGGTCTGTTCGTGCTGGTCCTCGCCCCCGAGGTGTTCCTCCCGATCCGCAACGTCGGGGCCGCGTTCCACGCGTCGACGGCCGGGCTCGAGGCGTCGCGGGACGCGCTCGACCTCCTCGACGGCGTCGACGCGCGGGCCGCGTCATCCGCCGCCGATGAGCGGAACACGACCGCAACGGAGGTGCCGGGCC
>DASTQT010000482.1:0-3920 GCA_035761605.1 Agromyces sp.
GGTCTCGGCGAACGTCAGCGTCGCGTGCGCGACGGCGTCCGACATGATGTCGAGCGCCTCCGCGCTCAGGTTGTCGATGTCGTCGCACGCCTGGTGGTAGCAGGGGTCGTAGGCGATGCCGGCCGTGCCGCTGTACCGCGCGGCCTCCTCCGCGGTCTTGATGCCCTCGGCACCCGTGAACAGGCCGCCCGCCGGGATGCCCGCCTCGATGAACCCGAAGTAGTCGCTCCGGCCATCGAACTCCGTCGGCTCGGTGAACTCGCCCTCCGAGGAGAAGAAGTCGGTGAAGACCCCCTCGATGATGTCCGAGCCGTTCGGGCCCGCGGTGCCGAACGCGTTCCCGTCGCCGTCGTAGACGAAGCTGGCGTAGTTCGGCGAGCCGATCATGTCGAAGTTGAGGTTCAGCGCGTGCTCCTTGATCTCACGCGCGCTCAGCTGCGACACGTAGAAGCTCGATCCGATCAGGCCATCCTCCTCGCCGCTCCAGAACGCGAAGCGCACGCGGTTCTCGGGCTCGATGCCGAGCTCGTGCATCTGCAGCGCGACCTCGAGGATCCCCGCCGTCCCGGAGCCATTGTCGTTGATGCCCGGGCCCTCCTCGACGGAGTCGAGGTGACCGCCCACGACGACCGTCCGATCCGCGCGCCCGCTGGGCGTGTCGGCGAGCAGGTTCTCCGTCGTGATCTCGTCGACGTCGGTCTCGATCGCCAGGTGCAGCGTGAGACCCGCGGTGTTCGCCCACGCCTCGCCCTGCGGGAACGACACGCTCACGACCGGGATGTCGCGTGCGAAGTCGCCCAGGGTCCCGCCGAACAGGTCGGTACGGTCGGGCCCGCCGTTGCCCTGGTTGAAGATGATCACGCCGTCGGCGCCCGCCTCGGCGGCGTTGTCGGCCTTCTCGCCGAACGTGCAGGTGCCGCGCTGGATGAGTGCGATGTTCCCTGCCGGGAAGCCGGCGAAGTCGGCGTCCTCGCAGCCGCTCGTGGATGCGCGGTCGCCCACGAGGTTGATGTCGACCGCGGTCACCGCCGCGGTCACGTCGCCGGGACCGGTGAACTCCATCGGGACGTAGTCGGTGTTCTCGACGTAGGTGGTCGGCGTCGGCGCGGTCTGCGCGAGCGAGGAGCTCAGGATGGTGACGTTCTCGTACGAGAAGGCCTGCCGCCAGGTGTCGTAGCCGGCGTCGTCGAGCAGGTCCTCGACGTACTCGAGTGAGGCGACGTGTCCGGGCGTGCCGGCGGCACGGTTGCCGCCGTTGGCATCCGCGATCGCCTGGAACTCGGTCAGGTGCTCCATGATCCCGGTCACGGTCACCGCCTCGCGGAGCCCGGTCGTATCGACGACGGGCGCCGCCTGCGCGGCCCCGGCGATGACGAGGGATCCGCAGACGGCCGCGCTCGCCGCGACGGCGCCGACCCTGATTCCGGTCTTGGTTCGATGGTTCACAGATGCTCCTTCGTGGAGGTGGTGTGATTGCTCGCGGCGCCGCGAACGGCGGACACCGCTGGCGCGAAACTAACGCAGGCCGCCGTCGATCTGGAAGATCGTCTCCGGAACGCGCAACCGATCCGCGTGGATCGGCGGAATCCTGCGCGATCGCACCCGATTCGAGTCCGTCAGAGCGGCTGGACACCTGTCCCGTCGAGCCGCAGCCGCCGATCGACGAGCCCGTCCGGCGCGCCGGTGTGCGAGATGAGCACGACCGAGCGATCTCTCCCGGCCGCGTCCAGCAGGTCCCGCAGCAACGCGTCCGCGCGCTCCGGATCGACGCTCGCGGTCGGTTCGTCGAGCACGAGCACCGGGAACTCGGCGAGCATCGCCCGCGCGAGCGCGATCCGCTGCGCCTGGCCGCCCGAGACGAGGGCGCCGCGCTCGCCGACGGGAGCGTCGAGGCCGCCGCGTTCCTCGACCCACTCCCGCGGGCCGACGCGGTCGAGCACCTCGAGGAGATCGTCGTCCGATGCGGTGTCTCGGGCGAACAGCAGGTTCTGCCGCACGTCCTCGTCGAACAGCCAGGGACGCTGCTCGACGAGCCCGACGATGCGGCGGACCGCGCGCGGATCCAGTTCGCGCGCTTCGGCGCCGCCCAGCCGGTACGAGCCGCCGTACTCGAGGAACCGCACGAGCACGTGCGCCAGCGTCGTCTTCCCCGATCCCGACGGGCCCTCGACCAGCAGCCGCTCCCCCGGTTCGAGGTCGAGGTCGATGTCGTCGAGCGCGGCGGGCGCGGATGCCGCGACGCCGCCGTTGCCCGGCCAGTGGGCGCGCACGCCGCGCATCCGGATCGCGGGAACGGTCGCGCCCACCGCGACCTCCGCGGAAGCGACCGGGCCGGCGACCGGTGCGGGCAGCTCGGCCGGCACGTGCTCGGGAACCGCCTCGGCGACCCGCCGGGCGCTCGCGCGCACGACCCGCAGCGACCCGATCGCGACGGGAACCGCCGCCGCGACCTCGGCGATCGCGAGCGGCACGAGGCAGAGCACCGCGAACGTCGGCCCGTCGATCCGGCCATCCGCGAGCAGCGGCTGCGCGGCGCCCAGGCTCGCGGCCGCCGCGAAGGCGCCCACCGCGCTCATGGCCGCCGCGGCCAGCCCGACGGCCGACGCACGCGCCCTCGTCGCGCGCTCGAGCTGCGCGCCGAGCCGGCGGATCCGCGCCCGGCCCGCCTCGGCGGCGTCGAACGCGACGAGCACGTCGAGCGCCTGCACGTGCTCGACGATCGCGCCCTGCAGCTCGCCGCGGAGCGGCGCGAGCCGGTCGTCGGCACGCGCGGCGAGCACGACCTGCGCGACCACCGCGACCGCGACGCCGACGACGAGACAGGCCGCGACGGCGACGGCGGACGCCGGGGCGAGCCAGGCGACGCCGGCGATCGCGGCCACGAGCACGACGACGGCGCTCGCGACGGGCTGCACGATGCGCAGCGACACGTTCTGCAGGTCGTCGACGTCGCCCACGAACCTGGCGAGCAGGTCGCCGCGCCGCGACGCCGCGAGCCCGTCCGGTGCGAGCGGCAGCATCCGCTCGAACACTCCGGCGCGGATCGCGGCGAGCTGACGGAACGCGGCGTCGTGGCCCGCGAGCCGCTCGAGGTACCGGAAGACGGCCCGGCCGAGTGCGAACGCACGCACGCCGACGACGGCGAGCGAGAGGTAGAGCACGGGCGGTTGCTCGGCTGCGCGCGCGATGAGCCACGCGCTCGCGGCGAGCAGTGCGACGCTCGAGAGGCCGGCCAGGGTGCCGAGCAGCACCGAGGGCAGCAGTCGGCGTACGGGCGGCACGGCCTCTCGGAGGACGGAGCGGGAACGGTCAGACACGAGCGCCCTCCGGGATCCTCACGACGCGGTCCGCGGCCTGCGCGAACGCGTCGCGGTGCGTGGTCACGAGCACGGCGAGTCCCTCGCGGGCGACGTCCCGCAGGGCCCTGCCGAGCGCCGCCTCGCGCTCGGCGTCCAGCGCCGACGACGGCTCGTCGAGCACGAGCAGCCGGGCATCCCTCGCGAGCGCGCGATGCACCGCGCGCGCGACCGCGACGCGCTGCGCCTGGCCGCCCGAGAGGCCCGAACCGCCCGGACCGAGCCGCAGGTCGGACGACACGTCGACACCGGCGATCGCGAGCGCGCGCTCGAGGACGGCGGGCGGCGCGTCGCCGCAGCCGAGCCGGACGTTCTCCGCGACGGTCCCCTCGATCAGCTGCGGCGTCTGCCCCGCCCAGGCGACGCCGGCGCGGGTCGCGGCACCCACCGGGACCCCGCTGAGCCGAAGGGCGCCCGACACCTCGGCGAACCCGAGCACCGCGGCGACGACCGACGACTTCCCCGATCCGCTCGCGCCGGTCAGCGCGACGACCTCGCCCGGCACGACGTCGAGGTCGAGCCCGTCGACGACCGGGCGCCCGTCGCGGAGCACGGTCAGGTCGC
>DASTQT010000483.1:0-3927 GCA_035761605.1 Agromyces sp.
GAGGGGAGCATCGGTGGTCGGGTCATCGGCATTCGCCGGCATCGTCGCGGTCGTCGCCGTGATCGCGACCGTGGTGTTGGTCCATCGATTCCTAGCCTTCCCGGCGGTGGTGCGCTCCGATGCGATGCGGCCGGTGCTCGAGCCGGGTGACGTGCTGCTCACGAGCCGCGTTCGTCGCCGGTCCCGGCTTCGGCGCGGTGAGGTCCTGGTGTATCGGGCGCCGGACCGGAGCGGGACCAGCATCAGGCGACTGATCGGCCTGCCGGGTGATCGGGTCCAGATCGCGGCGGACGGCATCGTGTTCGTCAACGGCGAGCCCGTCTTCGAGCCGTACGCGCGCCGGTCGGGCGGGTTCCGCGGCGCGTTCGCCGTCCCCGCCGACCGGTACTTCGTATTGAGCGACCGTCGCGATGTGTCGCTCGACACGCGGACCTGGCGGGAGTCGTTCGTGCCCACCGGCGACGTGGTCGGTGTGGCCCGCGTGCGTCTGCTTCCCTGGCCCATCGCGGCGACCGGCGTGCTGGCGCGCTGATCGCCACGGAACGGCAAGGGTGAGCTCTCCCCGGCGTCCGCGAGCGAGCAGACGCGCCCGCTCAACGCGGTCCACCGTCGGGCTCGAGCACCGCCGCCGTCTCGACGAGGTCGCGCAGCGTCTCGGTGAAGCGAGTCGCGGGTGCGCCGTCGACCACGGCGTGGTCGAAGCTCAGCGTCAGCGGCAGCATCGGGCGCACCACGACCTCGCCGTCGCGCACGACCGCTCGGTCGACGATGCCGCCGACCGTCGCGATGACGGTCAGGGGCGCGAGGGGGATGGCCCAGCCCCAGCTGCTCGTGAACATCCCGATCGAGGTGACGCCGACGGCCGGTCCGAACGTCGCGGCGACCCGCGGCCGCCTCCCCGCCAGGCGGATGACGGTCCGCCGGAGCGGCCCCGGCAGCCGCAACACCGTCCGCATCGCTCCGTGCGGCTCGTGCGATTCGCCCGGCCCGTACTTCCTCGCATGCAGCAGGGCGGACACCTCCGCGGCCGACTGCCGGTCGGCGTCGCGGATGGTGACGATGTCGAGGACCGTGCGTCCCTGCCAGTGCCGTTCGACCGTTGCGCCGAGGTCGACCCGGTCGAAGACGACGATGCGCTCGCCGGCCCTGCGAGCGTTCACGTCAGGGTGCGCGGCGACCGCGCGACCGATCGAGGCGATCAGGAACCCGGTCCACGACACGTGCGGCTCCGCGCCCGACATCCGCTTCGCCGCTTCCGAGACGTCGAGCTCCACCAGGGCGTGCACCTGGAACCGCCGGCTCGCGCCCACCAGCCGGTCGATCACCGGCCGCCGGTTGCGGGGGATGCGGCGGACGACGTACCCGGGGCTGCTCATGGGACTCGCTCGTCGTGCCATCCGTCGTCAGCGGACGCCCGCCCAGAGCTTCCGCTCCCAGGCGCGCGGGTCGGGCACGACCTGCGAGGTGATGTCGAAGCGCATCGTGGCGCGACGTTCGAGGTCGTACTGCGGCCAACCCGGGCCGGGGTCGCCGTGCGCGGCGAACGAGACCCACGCGCCGTGCATGACGTCCGCGAGCTCCTGCGGCGGGTTCGGGCCCAGCATCGGCCCGAAGAGCGGGACATCAGGGCTCAGGGTGTCGAAGACGAACGGGATCTCGAGGGCGTGCACGGCGCCGAGCCCCGGGGAGGTCCACGCGAACTCGTACATGTACGTGCGCCCGGGGCCGGCCGCATGCGCCTCGGCGAGGCGGAGCGCAGGGATCCGAATCCACCAGTCGGTCTCCACCGAGGCGAGGATGTCACCGGGCACGGCCTGCGGGTACCGGTCGCGGTACGCGGCGTGCGTCGCAGCGGCCGGGAGTCCGTAGCTCGCGAGCGACTGGTAGCCGTATTTCTCGATCGGCCCGGTCAGGATCTCGTCGGTGATGGCACCGAAGACGCCGCTGACCACGCTGAACAGCCGCCAGTCGTCGACGTTCGTGCCGACGACGAGGTCGACGCCCGCCGATGAGCCTGCGGCGATCCGCTCGATCGGCAGTGCCGGGATCACCTCGCCGTCGATCGTGGGGTGCCACGGCATCCGGGTCGCGACCACCGGCATGCCCCAGCGCGCAGGATCCGGGTCGGCCATCAGTTCCGCCTTCAGCTGCGCCTGAGCGGCGAGCAGCCGCTCGACTCCAGCCGCCGCGATGGCCTCCCGGTCGGGCGGCACGCCGAGCAGGTCCGCGAGGTGCTGCGCCACGCGACGTGCGTCGGCGGCCGGCATGGCATGGTGGGCGGCGCCGCTCTGCAGGATGGCACGCCGGAACAGCCCCTCGGCGCGCGGCATCGCCAACAGCATCCCGATGCTCATCGCCCCGGCCGACTCGCCGAACACGGTCACGTTGCCCGGATCCCCGCCGAACGCGGCGATGTTCTCGCGCACCCATTCGAGCGCCGCGACCTGGTCGAGCAGGCCGACGTTCGCGATGCCGTCGTCGAGGTAGAGGAACCCCTCGGCGCCCGGCCGCCAGTTGATCACCACGCACACGATCCCGTCGCGCGCGAATCGGCTGCCGTCGTAGGCCGCGGTCGAGCTGATCTCGAACATGCCGCCCTGGATCCACACCATCACCGGCAGTCCGGTCGTTCCCGGGTCGGGCGTCCAGAGGTCGAGGTTGAGCACGTCCTCGGATGGCGCGGCGCGCGTCACCCGCGCGAACGCGTCGTCGATCTCGCCCCAGTCCTCGGCCGCGCCCTCATGCGAGCCGCCCGTCGCCGGCGGCGCGACCTGCGGCGGCTCGGGACCGAGCTCCGTCGCGTCGCGGACGCCGTCCCATGGCTCGACGGGCTCGGGTGGCCGAAGTCGCCGTGTCCCGAACGGCGGCGCGGCATACGGCATCCCGAGGAAGACGTGCACGCCGTCGACGACGCTGCCGCGGACGTCGCCGTGCGTGGTCGTGACCACCGTGTCCATGCGGCCCACCGTGCCCCGGCCGCGAGCCGCCCTTCAGAGGCGAAGGTCCCGGACCACGATGCGGCCGATTCGTAGGCTGGATCGAGGCGGGGCGGCCACGCCGGGAAGGGGAGGATCGAGATGCGGATGGTGGTCCGAGTGCTCCTGGCGGCCGCGGCATCCGTCGTGCTCGCTCTCGCCATGCCGCGACCGGCACGCGCGCACTGCGACACCATGGACGGACCCACGGTGGCCGACGGCCGCCGCGCCCTGGAGATCGGCAACGCCAACGTCGCGCTCAAGTGGGTCGACGCGGACCACGAGAGCGAACTCCAGGCCGCGTTCGACCTCGCCCGGCGCGTTCGCGGCCTCGGCGACGACGCCCGTGAACTCGCAGACCGGTACTTCCTCGAGACGCTCGTGCGACTGCACCGCGCGGGGGAGGGTGAGCCCTACACGGGGATCCGGCCGTCGGGCATCGCGATCGACGAGAAGGTCGTCGCAGCCGACCGCGCCATCGCGGAGGAGAGCCTCGCCCCGCTCGAGCACCTCGTCTCCGGCGACGAGCTGCCCGAACTGCGAGACCGGTTCGAGCGCGTGCTCGCGACCAAGGACTTCGACGTCGACGATCTCGCGGCAGCGCGCGGATACATCGCCGCGTACGTCGCCTTCTTCCACCTCGCCGAGGGTGAGGAGCACGGCCACGAGCCGCACGGGTCCCACCACGAGCACGGGCACCGCCACGACCACCAGTGATCCGCGGATCCGCGTGAACGCCGTCCGCGGCGTGGTCGCGCTCGCCGGAGTCGTCGCCGCTGCGGTGCTCATCACCCGCTTCGCAGTGTTCACGACCCTGGTCCGCTCCGGGTCGATGCGACCGGCGCTCGAGCCCGGCGACCTCCTGCTCACCGCCCGCGTGCGCCGCGCGACCGCGGTGCGCCGCGGCGACCTGGTCGTGTTCACGTCGCGCGAGCGCGGCGGCATCCTCGTC
>DASTQT010000484.1:0-3349 GCA_035761605.1 Agromyces sp.
CCGACCTGAAGTTCGTCACGGCCGCCGCCGCCACGGCGGTCACGCTGCCCGGCCTGCCGCTCGAGGAGGCCGAGCGGCTGCGCGACCACCTCGTCGCCCTCGCCGAGACCCGCCGGGCGGGACTGTGACCCCGGTCGCGCCGCGCACCGCCACCCGCGACCTCGCGGACGGCGAGTGGCACCGCCTGCATCCGGCGAGCCCGCTGCTGCGTGGCGGACTGGTCTTCCTCGCGGTGCTCGGCTTCGTGCTCGCGAACCTGCGGGAACGACTCGTCGAGGTGTTCCTGCTCCTGTTCGCGCCGGGCGAGCTCGAGCGCGACTTCTCGCCCTCCGACTGGCAGGGCGACTGGGCCGAGGATCCCATCACCGGCATCGTCGCGAACGGGCTCATCGGGTGGGCGCTCCTCGGCTTCGCGGTGATCATCGCGCTCGTCGTGCTCGGCTTCTGGCTCGCGTGGCGCATGCACACCTTCCGGGTGACGGGCGAGGCGCTCGAGGTGCGCAGCGGCATCCTGTTCCGTTCGCACCGCAGCGCCCGGCTCGACCGCATCCAGGGCATCAACCTCGCTCGGCCGGTGTTCGCGCGGCTGTTCGGCGCGGCGAAGCTCGACGTGTCGGTCGCCGGCCAGTCGGGCAACGTCGACCTGTCGTACCTCGGTTCGGCGCAGGCCGACCGCCTGCGCGCCGACCTGCTCCGGCTCGCGTCGGGTGCGCGCCGCGCGGCGGCCGGGGCCGTCGCGTCCGTCGCGGGCGCCGACGCGGATGCCGCAGCGACCCCGTCGCCGGATGGCGCGGTGTCGCCGACCCTCGCGGCCCGCGCCGGCGGCCTCGTGAACCGACGCGTCGACGAGTTCCTCGCACCTGAACTCGATCCGTCCCTCGCCCCGCCCGAGTCGGTCGTGCGGCTCCCGCTGCCGCGCGTGATCGCGTCGTCGCTGCTCGGCGGCTCGATGGTCTGGTTCGTGGTGCTCGTCGTGGTGATCACGATCGGCGCCACGACGGGTGCGACCTGGCTGCTGTTCACGTTCGTGCCTGCCGCGATCGGCCTGATCAGCTACCTCTGGTCGCGCATCACCAAGTCGCTGCGCTACTCCATCGCGGGCACGCCCGACGGCGTCCGCATCGGCTCGGGTCTGCTGTCGACCTCGAACCAGACGATCCCGCCCGGGCGCGTGCACGCCATCGAGGCGTCGCAGTGGCTGCTGTGGCGGCCGTTCGGCTGGTGGACGGTGCGGGTGAACATCGCCGGGCAGTCGGTCGTCGCCAACGGCGACGCGACCCAGCGGACGCTCGTGCTGCCCGTCGGCACGGCCGACGACGTCGAGCGCGTCATCGGGCTCCTCGCTCCCGACGCCATGGCCGAGATCGCGCCCGTGATCGACGCGGGGCTCACCGGAAGGGGGAGCGGCGCCGGCTACACCGCCGCGCCGCGCCGCGCCGCGTGGATCCGCCCCACCTCGTGGCGACGCGTCGGGCTCGCGGTCGCCGGTGGCGTGGTGCTCCTGCGTCGGGGCTGGTTGCTGCGCAGCCTCGTGCTCGTGCCGCTGGCCCGCATGCAGTCCGTCGCGATCGCCCGCGGTCCGGTGCGGCGCGGGCTCGGTCTCGCGTCGCTCCGCATCCACACCGTCGCCGGCCCGATCACCCCCGAGGTTCCCGCGCTCGACCGCGCCGACGCCGATGCCGCGTTCGAGGCGATCTCGGCCGAGGCCGTGGCGCGCGCCATCCGGGACCGCAGCGACCACTGGGGGGTCGACGCCGATGCGCGCTGACCAGCGGGCCGGACGCCTCGGCGTCGGCACGATCGGCGCCGGTCGCGTCGGCGCGGTGCTCGCCTCGGCGCTCGGCGGAGCGGGCCACGCGCTCACGGGCATCGCCGCCGTCTCCGACTCCAGCCTCGAGCGCGCGGCCGCGATGCTGCCCGAGGTGCCGGTGCTGCCGATCCCCGATGTGGTCGAGCGCAGCGAGCTCGTGCTGCTCGCCGTCCCCGCCGACGAGCTGCCCGCGCTCGTCGAGGGGCTCGCCGCCGCGGGCGCGTGGCGCCCGGGCCAGCTCGTCGTGCACACCGCGGCCCGCTACGGCGTGTCCGTGCTCGAGCCCGCGCTCCGTGCGGGCGCGATCCCGCTCGCCATCCACCCGGCGATGACCTTCACCGGCACGAGCATCGACCTCGGCCGGCTCGCCGGCACGTGGTTCGCGGTCACCGCGCCGGCGCCGGTGCTGCCCATCGCGCAGGCCCTCGTCGTCGAAATGGGCGGCGAGCCGTTCGTGATCGCCGAGGCCGACCGCGGCGCGTACGCCGAGGCCGTCGACACCGCGGTGTCGTTCTCGACCGCGATCGTCGATCAGGCCACCGGCATCCTCGAACGGATCGGCATCGACCGCGCGGGGTCCGTGCTCGCGCCGCTCGTGCGGAGCTCGGTCGAGAACGCGCTCGCACGCCACGATCCCGGCCCGAGCATCGAGGGTGCGGCTACGATCGACGGGGCCGACGACGGTTGGCCGTCGGGAGGTGCGATGTGACGGAGCTGGTCGACACGATCGCGGGCATCCGCGCCGCGGTCCGTGCGCATCGGGTCGCCGGGCGAACGGTCGCGCTCGTGCCGACGATGGGCGCGCTGCACGAGGGCCACCTCGCGCTCGTGCGCCGAGCCCGCGAGATCGCCGACGTCGTCGTGGTGTCGATCTTCGTCAACCCGCTGCAGTTCGGCGCCGGCGAAGACCTGGATCGCTACCCGCGCACGCTCGAGACCGACCTGGCCGCGCTCGAGCGCGAGGGCGTCGAGCTCGCGTTCGCGCCGACCGTCGCCGAGATGTACCCGACGGGCGAGGTCGAGACCAGGGTCACCGCCGGGCACGTCGGCACCCTCTACGAGGGCGCCTCGCGGCCGGGGCACTTCGACGGCATGCTCACGGTCGTCGCGAAGCTCTTCCACATCGTCACGCCCGACCGCGCGGTGTTCGGCCAGAAGGACGCCCAGCAGGTCTTCCTCGTGCAGCGGATGGTGCGCGAGCTCGACGCACCGCTCGGGATCGAGGTCGTCCCGACCGTCCGCGAACCCGACGGCCTGGCGATGTCGAGCCGCAACCGCTACCTCGACGCCGAGCAGCGGCGCATCGCGCTCGCGCTCTCGGAGTCGCTCGTCGCCGCCGAGTCCGCCGCCGAGGAGGGCCTCGACGAGGTGCTCGCCGAGGCCGCCGGCGCGTTCGGCGACCACGACGGCATCGAGCTCGACTACCTCGTCGTCGTCGATCCCGCCACGTTCCTCCCCGTGGCCGAGGGCGCGAGCGGCCCGGCGGTGGTGCTCGTGGCCGCGCGCGTCGGGACGACCCGCCTGATCGACAACGCGCCC
>DASTQT010000485.1:0-2327 GCA_035761605.1 Agromyces sp.
GCCTGCGAGCGTTCGGCCCGCGCCCAGCACCGGGTCGAAGCCGCCGAGCCCGAGCACGAACTCGCGCCGGAACGCCATCACCGCGCCGTGTCCCGCGTCGAGGCCCTCGAGCGTGCGCGTGTAGCGGCGCGGCGGCGCGGGCGTCGCGTCGACGCCGATGAGCGTGTGGTCGAGCATCCGGCCCGTGACGGCGCCCACCGCCGGGTCCTCGAAGCCGGCCAGCACGGGCGCGATCCAGCCCTCGACCGCGACGCAGTCGTCGTCGGTGTAGAGCACGAGCGGGCGTGCACTGGTCTCCAGCCCCAGGTTCCGGGCGATCGAGAGGCCCTTCACGTCGCTGCGGACGAAGCCGACCCCGGCCGCCTCGGCGACCTCGCGGGTCTCGGTCGTGTCCGACGCGGAGTCGACCACGAGCACCTCGACGCCCTCGGGCACCGCCGCGGTGATCGACTCGAGCGCGGCGGCGAGCATGTTCGCGCGGTTGCGGGTGCACACGATCACCGTGAGCTCATGCGGCGTCGGCACGCACCACTCCGTTCGGCTCGGCGGGCGCCGCGTCGGCGTACGCGGCGACCAGGCTGCGGGAGGCGGCCGCCCAGCTCAGCTCGGGGGCGTGAGCGAGCGCCGCGGTTCGGAGGCGCTCGAGCGCCGCGGCATCCGATGCCAGCAGGTCGAGCTGCGCGGTGAGCGTCGCCACGTCGCCGGGCTCGTGCAGCAGGCCATGCACGTCGTGCTCCATGAGCGCGCCCGCCGCGGTCGAGACGAGCGGCACGCACCCCGCGACCTGCGCCTCGTAGGTCACGAGCGCGCTGCCCTCCTCGAGGCTCGGCAGCAGCAGCACGTCGGCCCGCGCGAGCTCGGCCATGGGCGAGGCCGTGACGCCGCGCAGCTCGACGCTCGGATGCGCGAGGCGGTCGGCGAGCACCTCGCGGTAGTCGTCGTCGATCGCGCCGAACACCAGCAGGCGACCCGACCCGCTGGCGCTCGAGGCCAGCCACGCGTCGAGTGCGTGGTGCAGGCCCTTGCGCGGCTCGACCCGGCCGAGGAACACGGCCGTCAGTGCGGCGCCCGGTTCGCGCGGCGCGCGCTCGACTGCCGTCGCGGGCGTGCAGCCGTACCGGTGGCGGCGCAGCCGCGCGGGGTCGAACCCGCGGTCGAGGAACGTCGTCGCGACCGCATCGGACGGCACGAGCAGCGCGGTCGCGGTCGCCCACTCCTGCTCCTCGGTCGCCAGCCGCACCGGATCGGCCGCGTGCGACGCGCCGGCCCGCGGCGTCAGCCCCAGCCGGGCACTCTCGCGCGCGACGACCTCGTAGGCATGGGCCGTGTGCGTGTTCGGCACCTCGCGATACGAGCGGATGCCGCATCCGCTGGCCGCCTCGATCGTGCGCGTCGCAGCGAGCGGCCACACGTGCACGACCTCGGGGGAGCGGCGCACGACCGCGCGCGCCGCCAGCCGGTCGTGCCACGCCAGCGCGCGATCTCGGCCGAGCACCCGGTGCGGAACCCGGCGACCCGCGACCGTCAGCGTCGTCTCGAGCGAGGCGAGTCCCTCGACCGGGCGCGCGACGCTCGTCGTCACGAGGTGCACGTCGTGCCCCGCGCGCACCAGCTCGTTCACCTGGTTCCACGCCGTCCAGCCGATGCCGGGCGCGCCGAACACGTGCGGGAAGCTGTACAGGACCGAGATCCGTCCGCCGCCCCTCGTCGTAGCCGTCGAAGACATGCGACCCCCAGTGACGCTGGATGTGTCCTCTCCACCTTCGATCGCGCGGGTCGCGCACGACAACCTGCGGCGGGTCATTGACGCGCAGAGTTAACAGTCACGCAACATGCGCCGGGGCCGGCGTTAACACTCCGGCCCCACGATGAGTGTGACGGAGCTTCTCCTTCTCGCGATGTCGACGACGCACCGGGACCGAGTGATCGGAACGGGAGCGCTCGCCGATACCCGGCACGCACCACAGCCGGCTGATGGGAATCCAGGGGGACGACATGGAGACTCCGAAGTACCTGCAGGTGTTGTGGAACTACAAGTGGCTGCTCGCCTTCGGGCTGCTGGTCGCGATCGTCGCCGGCTTCTTCGCCGGCTTCGCGATCGTGAACGGGCAGGTCGAATCGCGCGCCGTGCGATCGTTCAGCGCCGGCACGACCGTGCTCGTCACGAGCCCGAGCGACACGCTCTACCAGGCGCAGGTCCCGGGTCGAGAGATCCAGGAGGGCATCACCGCGCCCGAACCCCTCGACCTGTCGCAGTCCGCGCAGATCTACGCCTACATCGTCACCGGCGCCCGCATCCGCGACGCCGTCGAAGCCGAGGTGGGGGC